>JANONA010000027.1:0-2140 GCA_031420575.1 Nitrospirota bacterium
CCCATCTTTTTGAAGGCCTCGTACGCCTCCTTCACCGCGCCGCCGCCCCAGCCAAAGCTTCCGAACGCGCCGGTAAGCCTGTTTTTGGGGCGAAGCCCCCTGAGGTGCGTGAGGAACTCGGCAACCGAGGGAAACATGATATTATTGAGCGTCGGCGTGCCGACGAGCATGGCCCTCGACTCCCACATTCTCTTGATGGCCGCGCTCATGGGGGTCGCCCGGAGCTTGATCACTTCCACGTCCACGCCCGCTGACTTGATCCCCTCCATAAGCGGGATCGTCATATGCTCCGTGCTGTGCCACATGGTATCGTAGACGATCACGACGCGGAGGTCCGCCTTGCCGTTCGCCATGTCGAGGTACATCTGGAGTATCTTGCCCGGGTCTTTTCTCCAGATAATGCCATGGTCGGGCGCGATCATATCGATCTCGAGACCGAGCTTCCGCACCTCAGCGAGTTTGGCCTTGATGAGCGCGCCGAAGGGCATGAGAATGTTCGCGTAATAGTCCCGCACCGCGTGCTCCAGTTCGATCGCGGAGCATCGGTCGCAATATTCGTCGTCGAACCGGGCGGACGACGCGAGGTGCTGGCCGAAGGCATCCTGGCTGATCAGCAGCTTATCCTCCTTGACGTAGCTCATCATGGAATCAGGCCAGTGCAGCATGGGCGTTTCGAGAAACGTGATGGTCTTTGTCCCGGTGCTCAGGGTGTCTCCGGTTTTCACGATCCTGAACTTCCATTGAGAAGTATCGAAGAACCGGTCCAGCCCCTTTTTGCCGCGTTCGGTGATGTATATTGTCGCGCAGGGAGTAAGGTTCATGACCTCGACAAGGCTCGTGACATGGTCGTTCTCTATATGGTTAATCACGATGTTCTCGATCTTGGCGGGATCAACAAGCGAACGTATGTTCTCAATTGTATAATCCGCAAAGTCGTGCTTCACCGTATCCACAAGAGTCACCTGCTTGTCGAGGATAAGGTAGTTATTGTAGGACGTCCCGTTCGGCGTAATATATCCGTGAAAATCCCGGACCGACCAATCGATCGCCCCTACCCAGTAAATGCCTGGCTTGATCTCTACAGCGCCCATCGTAACCTCCTCTTCATGCCATGATCTCAGTCAGTGATGCTCTTTTCGAGGGGCGCTTGAAAAGCCTTCCCCTTCGTTTTGCACTTGGAACAGTGGCCGTAAAACTCGAGATGGCTCCCGAGGATAGTAAAGTCACGGGCCATGTCTTCCGGCAGGTCAACAGGTATCCGCTCGGGGATATCCACGATCCTGCCGCACAGGATACAGATACAATGGTGATGCCGGCTGGTGTCAGGGTCGTAGCGCTTTTTCTCGGGATCAATGGTGAGCTCGCGGAGCGTTCCCGCCTTCACAAGAGTATTGAGCGTATTATAAACGGTCGCAAACGACATGGACTGATACTTTTTCGACACGGCCCGGAAGATGTCCCCTGCTGTGGGGTGGGAGATATTCCCCTCCAGATAGTCGATGATCGCAAGCCGTTGCGGGGTGCGCTTGAACTGAGCCACCTCTCTTTTCGGAAAAAGTTTCATATATTCTTTAGAATTATTATAAATTATGCAGAAGTGGCTGTCAAGGCTTTTTCCGCCCTTGTCTCCGCGCGGAAGACCGTCCTGCCGGACGCCGCTTTCCATTCCCTCCAAAGCAAAAAAAAGCGGACCCGAGGGCCGCTTTTTGAGATTAGCTGCAAAAGAAGGTGGTGTTATTTCTGTCCGTGCTTCTCCGCCACCTGTATTCTTATCATTGCTCGCAGGAGATCGATGCGTGCCTTTTCATAACCCTTCTCATCGAGCTTTTCGCACAGCGCCTTCTCCGCGCAAACTTTTGCCAGTTTGGCTGCTGAGATATCGATATCCGCTGCCCTGTCCGCGCCCTCGGCCAGGATGATCACCCTGCTCGGCCCAACCTCGGCATAGCCCCAGTCAACAGCCAGGTGATGCCACTCAGACCCTTCGCGGTATGAGAAAATGCCGACCTTGAGCGTGGTCAGGAACGGCGTATGCCCGGGCAGCACGCCGAACTCGCCCTCGCTGCCCGGCGCGATCACTTCGTCCACGCGCTCCGAACGGACCACCTGGCGGCTCGGCGCAACGATCTCAAGCAGCATT
>JANONA010000028.1:0-9149 GCA_031420575.1 Nitrospirota bacterium
CAGCGGTTCGATTTCAAGGGGAGCAAGTCGAACATTACCCAGGAGAAGGACGCACTCGTGATCGTGTCCGACGACGAGTACAAGCTCAAGAGCGTAATCGACATCCTGCAGGCCAAGCTCGTGAAGCGCGCGGTGCCGGTCAAAAACCTGTCCTACGGCAAAGTGGAGGCGGCCCTTTCCGGCACGGTGCGGCAACGATTGACCCTGCAGCAGGGCATCCCCACGGACAAGGCCAAGGAGGTCGTGAAGGCGATCAAGGACGCCAAGCTCAAGGTCCAGGCCTCAATCCAGGCGGACCAGGTGCGCGTATCCGGCAAGAGCAGGGACGACCTCCAGACGGCCATCGCGCTTCTGAAGGGGAAAGACTTTGGTATCGAGCTTCAGTTCGACAACTACCGGAGCACGTAGACGGCGCAAAACCGGTCTGGCTTTGCCAGGATCAGCAAACCTCAGATCAGCCATCTCCCTCGCAGGGGAGAGGGAGCACGTCGTAGCCCCTTCCCCATTTTTTCATATCCCCTTTGCCGATGAATTAACCTTGCATTTATTGTCTAAACTGTTATAATTTTGAAGATTATGCTTATCTGGGAGAATTCATGAGCCTCGTCGGCAGGCTGGAAGATCTTGCTTTACCCGACATCTTCCAGATCATCAGTCTGAGCAGAAAAACCGGCACTCTTGTCGTCCGAAGCCGCGGGGGAACGGGATTAGTCGTCTTTAAGGACGGCCAGGTGATTCAGGCCGCGAGCGACATCATCCGTGACTCCCTCGGCAACATCCTCGTGTCCCAGGGCATGCTGAACGAGGCTGCGCTGTCCAAGGCGCTGGCGCTCCAGAAGCGGGAGGCCGACAAGCCGCTCGGCATGATTCTCATGGAGCTGGGGGCGGTGGACGCGCAGACCCTCCAGAGCGTTATCCGCAAGCAGATCGAGGAGATCATCTACGACCTGCTCGCGTGGGAAGAGGGCTTCTTCAACTTCGAGCTCGGCGAGGTCGCTCCCAAGGACAAGATCGAGATTGACACGCAGGAGTTCCTCCTCAAGTCCGGCATCAGCGCCGAATACCTTCTCATGGAGGGCACGCGGATCCTCGACGAGAGGCGGAAGGACGAGAAAAGGCCTGGAGCTCCCCGGCCCGCTCCTGGTTCCCCGTTGCCGGCCGGGCCCTATGCCGCGCCGAAGGCCCCGCCCTCTCATGTCAGCTATGAACCCGCCCGCGAGGAATTCCGGGCCCGAATAGAAAAAGAAGAGCCGCGCAAAGAGCTTGCGGCGCTCAAGTCCATGTTCGACGAGCTCCGGTTCCCGACCGCCACGTCCGAAGTGACGCTCTTAGTCCTGCGGTACGCAAGCGAGGTGGTGAACCGCGCGGTCCTGTTCATGGTCAAGAAGGACGAAGTGCGCGGCCTCGGCCAGTTCGGCATCGAGTTCAAGGACAAATCCGCGGACCAGGTCGTCCGCAATATCAAGATCCCGCTGAATCAGCCCTCGCTGTTCTTAAGCGTGATAGAAAGCCGGCGCAGCTATCTTGGCCCCCTTGAGCCGAAACCGAGCCATACCTACCTCATGAACGAGCTCGGCGGCGCGATGCCCGAGATGGTCCTGGCCATCCCCCTTGTCGTGGACGGCAAGGTTGCGCTGGTCGTGTATGGAGATAACCTGCCTGAGCGGAAGCCTATCAGGAGCATGGATACGCTCGAGATTTTTATGAACCAGGCGGGCATGGCCCTGGAAAAAGCGCTGCTCGAAAAGAGGATTGCCGAGCTTCAAAAGGAGCACCGATGAAGAACATTCTTGTTGTCGAGGATTCCAATGCCATTCGTTCGATGATCCGGGTCTCGCTCGAGGAAGCGGGGGACTTTTTCGCGGTGGAGGCCGGCAACGGCTTTGAGGCGCTCAAGACGCTTCCCACGCGGCGTTTTGATCTCATCATCACCGACATCAACATGCCCGATATCAACGGCCTCGAGCTCATCGGCTACGTGAAGTCCAACCCGGCTTACCGCGACATTCCGTTTATCATCGTGAGCACGGAAAAGAGCGAAGAGGACAAGAAGCGCGGGCTCGCCCTCGGCGCCGCTGGCTACGTGGTGAAGCCGTTCAAGAAAGAAGAACTCATGGCGAAGGTTATGAAGGCGCTGGGAGAGACGAAGTAGTGCGGAGTGGGAAACATGCCGAAATGCAAAGTGCAAAATGATGAATGAAGGATCTGTTTTTTGCACTGTCCGCTCTGAACTCTGAACTATGAACCCTGAACCCTGAACTTTGCACTGGAGCGTAGCGACGTGAAATCAGACCGGCCCATAAAAGACTTTCTCGCCGAGGCGGAGGACATCCTGGAGTCGGCAAACCAAACGCTGCTGGCGCTCGAAACCGGACAGGCCGCCGGCCGCACTGATCCTGATCAGGTGAATGCCCTGTTTCGCGCAATCCATTCCTTCAAAGGGCTCGCGGGCATGTTCGGGCTCAAGGAGCCGTCGGAGCTCTCGCACAAACTGGAATTCCTGCTCGATGAGCTCCGGCTCGGCAAGGTGGCCCTCAGCCGGGAGGCCCTTGACGTTCTGCTCGAGACCGTTGCGCTGCTCGGCAGGTTAGTGCGGCAGGCTGCCGCGGGCCGGCCCTTCAAGGACATTGCAGCCTGCCTGGCCGGCATCGACGGAATACTGAAGGCAAAGCCGGCCGCCGGGTCCGCGCGGCCGATCAGCGAGCAGATCGGTCTCGACCGCGGAATTCTGCAGGTCCTCACCGAGTATGAAGAGCACCGGCTCAAGGAATGCGTCAGGGAGCGAAAAAACCTGTTCATGTTCAAAGCGCAGTTCGAGTTTGCGGATTTTGAGACGGCGATCAAGGAGCTCAATGCCACACTCAAGAAACACGGCGAGATCATTTGCACCCTGCCGACCGCGGGTGAGAGGGGCGGGATAGGTTTCAGCATCGTTGTCGGCACGACGAAGGACGAGGGCGCGCTCGCGTCGGCGATCTCCCTGCCGAATGTGGCTATCGAGAAGATCGCCTATACCGATGGGCGAAAGACCGAGGAGCCGAAGGCGGACACGGCGGAGCTCAAGTCCGTGAGCAACACCGTGCGGGTGGACATCTATAAGCTCGACAGCCTTATGAATATCGTGGGAGAGATATATCTGGTCAAGAACGTCATCGGCCGGATCACTAAGGAACTCCGCGCCATGCAGGGCTCCGCCGGACTCTCCGCGGACCTGTACAAGGCGCAGCGCAGCCTTGAGCGGAAACTGAACGATCTCCAGGAGGGCATCCTCGACGTCAGGATGGTCCCCATCGGCCAAATTTTCACGCGCCTGGCGCAGGTGGTCAGAAAATATGCGCGGGACGCGGGGAAAGAGATCGAGCTGCGGCTTCAGGGCGAGGAGACGGAGCTCGACAAGCGCATGATCGAAGACCTTGCGGATCCGCTCATGCACTTCATCCGGAACGCGATTGATCACGGCATCGAAGCTCCCGACCTCCGGAGACGGATCGGGAAGCCGGAACAGGGGAGCGTGACCCTGACGGCGTTTCCCCAGGGCAGCCAGGTGGTCATCACGATCGAGGATGACGGGGCGGGGATGGATCCGGCGCGGATACTGAGCGCGGCCGTTGAAAAAGGCGTACTCCCGCCGGACCACGGACTCGAGCCCGAGCGCGACCGCAAGGAGATCCTCGACCTCATTTTTCTTCCCGGCTTCACCACTCGCGAGGCGGTGACCGAGATGTCGGGCCGCGGGGTGGGCTTAGACGTTGTGAAGCGGAACGTCTCTAATCTCTCCGGCATGATAGATATCCATACCGAGCCGGGAGCGGGCAGCGCCTTTGCCCTGACGCTTCCCATAACGCTCGCCATCATCAAGGCGCTCATCATCGAATCGGGCGGACAGGTTTTCGCCATCCCGCTCAGCTCGGTGCTCGAGATCCTGCAGGCAACCGGCGGCCAGGTGGAGACCATCGAGGGGCGCGAGGTGATGGCTGTGCGCGAGGACACGGTCCCGCTCCTCCGGCTTACCCGGGCCTTCAACCTCTCCGCGGACCACGAGAGCGATGCTTTCTATGTCATTCTTGTCGGCCTTGCCGAACGGAGACTCGGCATTATTGTCGATCGTATCAAGGACCAGCAGGAGATCGTTATAAAGTCGCTCGGGAAGAGGCTCTCCGGGACGCCGGGCATTGCCGGGGCAACCGAGCTGGGGGACCAGCGGGGCGTCGTGCTCGTCCTCGACGTGGAATCGCTCATCGAAGGAGCGTTTAGAAAAACAGTAGTCAGGAGTCAGTAGTCAGGAGTCAGGAGAGAGGCGGGGGAGCAATGGTCTTTCTCCTGGCTTCTGAATTCTGGCTTCTGTCTCCTGGTATTTCTATGTACGAAGAATTTTTTGGCCTGAGGGAAAAGCCGTTTAACAAAACGCCGGACCCGCGGTTCCTGTACCACAGTCCGAAGCACGCGGAGGCGCTCGCGCGGCTTTCGCACGCCGTGGAGGAGCAGGACATCGTGCTGCTCACCGGCGAGATCGGAGCAGGCAAGACCACGCTCTCCCGCGCCCTCATCGATTCGCTGGACGAGAGCTATCACCCGCTGCTCATTATCAACCCCCGGCTTTCGCCGTCGCAGTTCCTGCATACCGTGGCGCTGCGCCTCGGCATGAATGAGGCGGGCAGGCGCCGGCACGTCATCCTCGAGGGGATCAACGCGAGGCTGTATGAGCTGTACGAGGCGGGCAGGCGGCCGGTGATCATTATCGACGAGGCGCAGCTCATCCCGGGCAAGGCCACGTTCGAGGAGCTGCGGCTCTTGACGAACTTCCAGCTCGACGATCGGAACCTTCTGGCGGTCGTGCTTATCGGCCAAACCGAGCTCCGGGAGCGGCTCAAAAAAAAGCAGTACCGTGCGCTCCGTCAGCGGATCGGGATGCGGTACCACCTGGGACCGCTTGATGCGGAGGAAACCGGGGTGTACGTGCGGCACCGGCTCAGGATCGCGGGCAGGGAGAGAGCGCTCTTTGACGAGCAGGCGATCACGCTTCTGTACGAACACTCGGGCGGCCTTCCCCGGAGCATCAACATTATCGCCGGGAACGCGCTGGTCGAAGGTTTCGGCAGGTCGGCTGAGCTCATCGGGCCGGAGATCATCGAGAGCGTGGTGGAGGAAGGGTAACAGAAAAATGACAAATCCCAAATAACCAAAATTCCAAACCTGTTTAGAGTATTTGATTTTTGAAATTTGAGGTAACTGCTCAGGTCGTTTTCAATTAAAACCGTCATTCCCGAACGCTTTTATCGGGAATCCAGAGGTTTTTAACGTCACTGGGTCCCCGATAGGGTCATTCGGGGACGACGGATATTGGCTACCTGAGTAGTTATAATTTGAGATTTATTTGTGATTTGTTGTTTGTGATTTGTAATTTATAGCGTGGAGCGACCTTGGACATTCTTGCAGCGCGAAAGAAAGCAGCGGAACGGGCAAAGCCCCGGCCCCGGCCGAAGCCGGAAGAAGCGGCAGCCCCGGCGCGGGAAGCAGAAGCGCCGCCCGTTCTTGCTGAGTCCCGTCCCGGCGGGACTCTCGAGTTTCCGGTCGCGGCGAGCGTTGTCTCTGTTGCTGAAGCGTCCCTTGACATGACCGGGACCGCTCCGGCCGCTTCCTTTGGCGAGCCGGAAGGAACGCCGCGGGAGGAGCTCGAGCTGCTCTCGTTCCGCCTCGGCAACGAGGAGTATGCCGTGATGGTGGCTGATGTGCGGGAGGTCTTGAAGTTCGCTCAGCCGACAATCGTGCCGAATACCCCGGACTATGTCCTCGGCGTCACATCGCTCCGGGGAACGATGCTGCCCATTATCGACCTCCGCAAGCGCCTCGGTCTTGCACCCGGCGTCAATGACGAGAAGTCGCGGATCGTCGTTGTCGGTTCCAACGACGAAGACGCGGGGCTGCTGGTGGATCGGGTGACGGGCGTGTTCAGGATCCTTCCCAACGAGATCAGGCCCGCGCCGGAAAACATTGAGCAGGGGGCGGAGTTCCTGCGCGGGATCGCGAGGAAGAACGAGAAGCTCTACATCCTCTTGGATGTGGCGAAGGCAGTGGGCATGTAAAATACGGATGGACAGGATGCTGAATGCGGAACGAAGGGCCATGGCGCGGTATTTTTATTCCGCATTCTAAAATCCGCAATAGACATTAAGGAGGCGCCTTGTATGAAACTGCGGGTGTCAACAATGAATCTGAAAACGCGGGCAATGCTGGTTACGGCCGCCATCCTTCTTTTAGTCATAGCCGTGAATACGCTCGTCACCATCTCCGTGGCCACGAGCAAATACCGGGAAGCGCTCATCGCGCGGACAGCCGCGCTCGCGGAGGGGACCAGGAAGGACATCAACAAAGCAATCGGGTTCGGCATTCCCCTGAGCGCGCTCGACGGGATGGGGGACAAATTGCGGGGGCTGACGGAAGCGGATAAGGACCTTTCGGTTGTGATGATCATGGACGCCGAGGGCAAGGTGCTCTACGCCGGCGACCGGGGGCTTGAGAACACCGTGCCGGGCGACGAGCCGGGCAGGAAGGCGCTTGCCGCGAACGAGCCGCTGGTCCAGTTCTATACCGACGGGACCGGGGGTCACTATGAGACGGTCATTCCCCTTGCCGGCCCTGACGGGAAAAAGATCGGGGTGTTCCGGATCGCGCTCGCGGAGGGGGCTGTAAGCAGTCAGGCCTGGAGCCTGCTTCTGTGGTCCCTCATGGCGGGGCTCATCAGTTTTTTGGCCGCCGTTGTCCTGGTGTATCTCTTCATGGACCGGGTGATCACGAGGCCCATTGCCGGGATGTCGCGGATCGCAAGCCTGATGGCGGCAGGGGACCTGTCCCAGGAGCTTGCGGTCAAGGGGGAGACCGAGATCGCCCAACTCGGCAGCGCCATTAATACGATGTCGTCGAACCTCAGGGAGATGCTCGGCAAGATCAGGTCAACGGGCGCGGGGCTGGCCGATGCCATAAAGCTCATGAGCGGCGCCACGGTCAAGATGAGCGAGGGGGCCAGGGTCCAGCAGGAGTCCGCGGAGCAGACGGCGATGATCGTGAATGAGCTGGTCTCCTCGAACAAGGGCGTTGCCGAGAACGCCGGAGAGATGTCCCGGGCCGCCACGGACGCATCGTCCTCGGCGTCGCAGATGGCGTCGTCGATCGAAGAGGTGTCCCGGAATGCCGGCGCGCTCGCAACGGCTGTTGAAGATACGGCCTCGTCGATCGAGCAGATGATCTCCTCGATCAAACAGGTGTCGGAGAATACCGACGCGCTTTCCGCATCGGCGGAGCAGACCTCATCGTCAATCACCGAGATGAGCGCCTCCGTGAAGGAGGTCGGGCAGCGCGCCGTCGAATCGGCCCGTTTGGCGGAAAAGGTCTCCCTTGACGCCTCGGAGCGGGGGATGACCGCCGCCAGGGAAGCGATCACGGGCATGCAAAACATCAAGGCGACTGTCGAGGTCACCGCCGCCGCGGTGAACCGTCTCAGCAAGCGGTCGCAGGAGATCGGGCGGATATTGAAGGTCATCGACGAAGTGACGGACCAGACAAGCTTGCTGGCCCTGAATGCCGCTATCCTCGCGGCGCAGGCCGGCGAGCACGGCAAAGGCTTTGCCGTCGTAGCCGAGGAGATCAAGGACCTCGCGGAGCGGACCGCCGCGTCCACCCAGGAGATCGCCGGCCTCATCGCGTCGGTGCGGGAGGAGACCGCCGAGAGCGTACAGGCCATGGGCAGAGGGCTCAAGGCCGTCGAGAGCGGCGTCGCTCTGGTGAACGTGACGAATGACGTGCTCGAACAGGTTGCGGACAGCTCGCGACAGTCCGCGGACATGGCACGGGCCATCGAAAAGACCACGGCGGAGCAGGCCAGGGGCGTGGCGCAGATCACCGAGACCTCCGTCGGCATCGCGGACCAGTTAGAGCGGATCGCGGGCGCTTTGCAGGAACAGCGCAGGGGAAGCGAACGGATCGCACAGGCGGCGGAACAGATGCGCGAGCTCACCCGGCAGGTGAGCACCGCGACGCGGGAACAGACCACGGGCAGCAGGCAGATCGCGAACGCTGTTGAATCCGTGAAAACGCAGGCGTCTCAGGCCGCCCGCTCCACCTCGGAACAGAGCCTGGGCACGCGGCAGATCAGCGAGGCCATTGGCCGCATTCAGACAATCACCCAGGACACCGTGGATGTGTCAATCGAGATGGATTTGGCCGTGCAGACGCTCAAGCAGAAAGCGGACGCGCTCCAGGCGGAGCTGGAAGATTTTAAGTTCTGAGTACAGAGGACAAGAGTCAGTAGACAGTAGACAGTAGACAGTAGACAGAGGCCAGGCGCCCGCTTTTGATTCAGTCTGACTCCTGACTACTGACTACTGTCTACTGTTCGAGGGAGGCATTGTGGGTACTGGCATAAGGCAGAGGCTTATATTCCTGATCTTCACTGGTCTGTTCGTGACCATGGGGCTGATCGGGACGTACCGGTATTTCATGGAGAAGCGGGACATCATTGCGAACACCCGCATTCAGGGGGAGCGGTCCGGCAAGCTCATGGCGGAGCTTGCCGCGCCCTATCTCCTGATGTCGGATTTCAGCGGGCTCCACTTCATGGCAGGGCATTTCATGCGCACGCCCGACGCCCAGGAAGTGACCATTGTCGACCGCGAGGGGCGACAGCTCATCCGCATCAGCAAGCCGGTCCTGGCGGAGAACCGCATCGTCGGGGGGGCCCAGCCTGTTCTCTCGGACACCACGAAGCTCGGCGAGATCCGCATTGCCGTGTATCCGGCGGACATGGAAAGCAGGCTCAGCGCCTATGCTCTGAGCGCATTTCTCGAACACCTCTTCATTTTCACTATTCTGGCGGGAATCCTTTTCTTCTCCGTGACCCGCACCATCACAACGCCTGTCAAGGAGCTCGGCAACGCGCTCAAAGAGGTGTTCGACCAAAAGGATTTTACCCTGCGGGTGAAATCCGGTCGCAAGGACGAGCTCGGCGCCCTGGCCGACGGGGTGAACTATCTCATCGCGCGGCTCGAACAGTTCATCGTCGAGACGGGCGCCATTTCCACGCGGATCAACGAGCTGAGCCCGACGATCGCGTCGGACACGCGGGAGGTCAAAAAAAATGCCGAGGCCGAGGCCGG
>JANONA010000029.1:0-2477 GCA_031420575.1 Nitrospirota bacterium
CTTCCCATCGTTGTCGTGCAAATGGACCTCCACCAGGCGGCGTCCGAGGGAGTCGAACCACTGCTCCATCGTGACCGTGGAAAAAAGATTGAAATGGCCGGTGTCGAAACAGAACCCGAAGTCCGGGCTGTCGATCTTCTCGATGAGCATCTGGAGCGCTTCCGGCTCTTCATCGAACACGTTCTCGACAGCGACGCGCAGTCCTATTTTAGAGGCCGTGTCCATGACCTTTTGCCACGTATCAAGACTATTCTCGAGCCAGATATCCTTCCTTCCGTTGTAGCGCCACCGGTCGTAGGCGGCATGGAACACGGCAACGCGCGGCTTGAGGATGGCCGCGACGTTCAGGAGCTGGCGGAAACGCACCTGCGTCACCGACCGCACCATGGGGTCCATGGCGCCGGGGTTCATGTCCATGAACGGCGCGTGGAGCGTAAGTTTTGGATTCCAGTCGAGGAGTTCGAGCAGCTTCTCGAGGTCCTGCTTCTCGAGCTGGTCGAGGTCCGCGGCGGAAAGATAGATTTCCAGGTCATAGCGGCGCTTGCGCAGCAGCTTGAGGTAATCCTTCAACTGAGGATAGGGAATGTGGATGTGTATGGGTTCCATCAGAACTCAGCCTTTGGACGGACAGGCGCCCGCGCAGGTTCCTGCGGGGCAAGCCGCTGCGGGTTTTGGCTCCTCTTTGGTTTTCTCCGAAGCGCTTCCTTGTTTCCGATCGTTCGATGGATAATCCGTCACGTACCAGCCGCCCCCTTTGAGCACGAACGCCGGCGCAGAGAGCACCTTGCGGACATTCGCGGCATTGCACAACGCGCATTCGGAGAGAACCGGATCGCTGAATTTCCTGACAGCCTCAAAGCGGCCCCCACAGCTTCCGCATTCGTATTCATAAACCGGCATACTACAACCTCCGCACCATGGAAAGAATTGGAACCTTTATTATAAACAATGGAATCGATAAAAACAAGAGTTTTTACGTTTTAACCCTTGACAGGGGGTGAAAGTGGTGGTACCTTTTTTAGTATGACTTCCTGAAATCAGGGATAAACGCGCTCTTTTGGAACGCAGAGTAAGCGGAGGCGTCTCATGGTTTACTCAAAGCAGCTTGGTTTCCCTATTGTCCTAAGCGTCATCGCGGGCCTGCTTTTACTGCTGACGACCTTGTTCCTGGGCCAGGCGGAAGCATCCGACAAAAAGAAGCGGAAAACATTCAAGCTGCCGGAAATAAAAAAGGACTGCGCGCTTTGCCATGGCTCTCACGAAGTGAAGAAAGGAACGATCCTTTTAAAAAAGCCCGTCTCGGAGCTTTGCATAGAGTGCCATCCTGACCGAAAACCGCCGAACGAGCACAAGGTTGATATCGTGCCGTCCATGCAGGTCAAACAGCTTCCACTCACTGAGGGGAAAATAACCTGCATGACCTGCCATGACCCTCATCAAAACACCCACGGAAGTCTGCTCAGAATGCCCGCGCCGGAGCTTTGCATCGCCTGTCACCCCAGATAAAGCATCTGGTTTTGATTTGACTTGACAGAGGGACTATAGGATGTCCCCAAAGCTCCACGTTTATTCAGATATTTCTCAACAGCTTGATGCTCCGCCCCACCCCGTCCTCTGCCGTGTCTAATTCGAGGACCACCCTGACATCGGGCCGTCTCTTGAGCAATTCCTTCAGCGCCTCGAGCTCCCTGCACCCGGGCACGAGCGGCCAGTGGTCTTTGATGCCGTACCGCTCTTCGGCCTTGTGGTGCATGTGCGCGAAGTTCACGCGCGAAGCGATCCGTTCGGGCATGGCGCGGATGAAGAGGATTGAATCAATGTCGGCTGATTCAAAATGGCCGATGTCCAGCGTGATCGAAACGCTCTCCGGGGCAGGGACCACGAACCGTTCCCAGAACCGGGTTATATCGCCGGAGTTGAAGGCATTCTCGACCGAGACAGGGCACAGGCTGCTTATCTCGGCGAGATTTCCTTCAAACACCGCTTCTTCGGCGGCCGAAAGCCTCTTCCCGTTCGCGCCACCCTCGTCGTGGATGATGATGCCGAGATCAGACGCGGCAGCGAGTCGTCGCATCACGTCGAGCGTTTGCGCGGCATACTCGTTGGTCAGTGAATAGTCAAGCGGATGGAATACGGTCCTGATGCCGCGTGTCTTGCACGCGGAAGCGATCTTGATCGCTTCCGTTACCGCGCGCTCGCCGTCAGCAATACCCCAGTCAGCGCTGCGCCAAAGCGATATCTGCGCGAACGTGAGCGGCTGTTGTCCAACGTCCCGAGGTCGTATGATTCGATAGCCTATTTCCATAAAGACTCATTGCAGATTGCGGAAGCTCACTCTATCCCCCACCCTGATCCCCGACCCTGCCGCGGTCTCGATCACCCAGGCAGCGCGTTCACCCGAGGGGTAGAAATCCCGGCTCCCTGGTTTGCAGTTTCGATAGACCTGGATGACCTTGTTATCAGGACCGATAAAGACG
>JANONA010000030.1:0-1536 GCA_031420575.1 Nitrospirota bacterium
TGACGCGCCGGTTGTCACGTCCGTGTCAGAGATCAGGCCCGAGTATTGCCAGGCCTGCGGCCTCTGCGCGCCGGAATGCCCAGGCCAGGCCATCAGCATGGTGAGCTACGATGTGCGGGAGATACGGAACACGTTATCGAATGTTGTCGGCAAGGTTGATTCCAAGAGGCAGGAGCCGACGATCGTGGCCTTTACCTGTGCGAATCATGCCGGCCTCCTCGGCCTCGATCTTCCGAATAATGTGCGCACGGTGCCTGTGCATTGCACCAGCCGTGTCGATGTTCTGGACATGCTGAAGGCCTTTGAGGTCGGTGCTGACGGCGTAGCAGTAGTTCGCTGCGGCGACGGTAACTGCAAGTATAAGGACATTGCCCCGCGGGTGAACGCGCGGGTAAAGCGGGTGCGGGACCTGCTCGCTATGTTGAAGATCGAGACTGGCCGGGTGGAGATATTGTCCGCAGTATCGACGAATGGCGGCAATCCCTATGCGGCGGTGTGCGCGGAGTTCTCGGAGCGGGTGAAGACGATAGGGATGAGGGCGAAGTAAACCGGCTATGGGAGTTACTGTAAGCGTCCATGAATTTTAAAGTCTCGTAGGTTGGGTTAAGCGCAGCGCAACCCAACGGCCTTTGTTGGGTTTCTTTTCGTTCAACCCAACCTACATTGAATAATGCAAGATTCTTGCAAAGGAGCAATAAACCATGATCGTAGGATCACAAAAACCAATCGATGAAATCTGGAACATGGTGAAGGACTTTAAAAAAGTCCTTGTGTTCGGCTGCAACACCTGCGTTGCCATCTGCCATGCAGGCGGCGAAAAAGAAGCCGAGACCATTGCCTCGCTCATTAAAATGAAGGCATCGCAGGAAGGCAAGTCCATGGTGGTCAACCATATGGGCGTCATGCGCCACTGCGAGCCGGAGTATTTCGAACCCGTGATCGATGAGGTGAAAAAATACGACCTCGTGCTCTCCACTGCCTGCGGCGTGGGCGTGAATTTCCTGTCCGACCGGACGGGGACGGTCCCGGTTTACCCGGGAATAAATACCTCGTTCTACGGAGCTGTGGAAGCGCCGGGCGATTTCAAGGAGCTCTGTGCAGGCTGCGGGAACTGTATCGTGCATATGACCGGTGGAATTTGCCCTATTGCGCGTTGTGCCAAGACGCTTATGAACGGTCCCTGCGGCGGCACGAACAAGGGCAAGTGCGAGATCAGCAAGGACGTGGACTGCGCCTGGTACCTCATCGTTGAGCGGATGAAGATGCTCGGCACTCTTGAAAAACTCTCGGAGATCCTGCCTCCGCGCAACTGGTCAACATCCCGTGACGGCGGACCGCGGCGCATATCGGTTGAGCATATCCGGGAGTATGAGACAAAGGAAGAGGCCAAGGCGGGGAAGTGAGACAGGAAGGTAAGAGGGTAGGAAGGTGAGAAGGTAGGAGGGTTTAGATAATGAAGAGCGGAAGCACACTCGAAAAAGTTCTCGCCAGCGGCAAACCCGCGGTCACTGCGGAACTCGGCCCTCCCATGAGCGC
>JANONA010000031.1:0-14595 GCA_031420575.1 Nitrospirota bacterium
GCTGCTTACGGGCATGGAACCCGGACACGCGCTTCTCATGCACGGGCCGTTCGGAAACGGCTTTTCGCTTCCTGATACAGGCGTTGTTCCGATCATGGTGATCGGAGGCAGCGGCTTCCCGCCCCTGCTTTTTTTGTCAGGCCGGACAAGGGCTTGTCAGCGCCTCTTTATAGGTTCCAAAAACAAGGAATCCATGCCCCCCGCGGGCGTTATGCGGCGATTTAGAGAAAAAGCCGAAAAGATGCATATCGCAACCGAGGACGGGAGCCAGGGTAAGAGAGGATTAGTGACCGTTGATCTTGAAGCGTATATAGGAAATCTTAAAAAAGACGCAAAAACGGTTATATACGCTTGCGGTCCCCGTCCCATGCTCGCCGCAGTGAGCAAGATCGCCGCCGATTCCTCCATTCCCTGCTATGTTACCATGGAGGAGCGGATGGCCTGCGGTTTTGGCGCGTGTATGGGATGTTCGGTTGCCGTGAAGGCCGGAGGGTACAAACGGGTGTGCAAAGAGGGGCCGGTGTTCGATTCGCGGGAGATCGAGTGGAATGCGGAATGCGGAGTGCGGAATGCGGAATAAAAAAGCACAAATCCGAAATCCGAAATCCGAAATCGGGAAACCCAACCTCTCGGTTGACTTTGCGGGCATAAAACTCAAGAACCCGGTTCTCACCGCATCAGGCACCTTTGGCTATGGCGAAGAGTTTGCGGATTTCGTGGACCTGAACAAGCTTGGCGGCGTGATCGTCAAGGGCGTTTCGCTCAAACCGATCAAGGGCAATCCGCCGCCGCGGATATGGGAGACGCCGTCAGGAATGCTGAATGCCATCGGGCTTGAGAATCCCGGTGTTGACGTGTTTCTGAACGAGAAGCTTCCTTATCTCAGGAGGTTCGACACCGCGGTGCTCGTGAATATCTTCGGGTACAGTCTTGAAGAGTATGTCGATGTCGCGGCGCGGCTTGATGGCGTTCCCGGCGTGTCCGGTCTGGAAGTGAATATTTCCTGTCCCAATGTGAAGGCAGGCGGGATCGTGTTCGGCACGAACGTCAAGGCGGCCTTCGAACTCCTGTCCGCGGTCCGGAAAACCACGAAACTGCCGGTTATTGCAAAACTTTCGCCGAACGTGACGGACATCACCGAGTTCGCGAAGGCGGCACAGGACGCCGGGTGTGACGGGCTTTCGCTTATCAATACGCTCCTCGGCATGGCCATTGATATCCGGTCCAGGAAGCCCCGTCTTGCGAACCGGACAGGAGGTCTGTCCGGTCCGGCAATCAGACCGGTGGCCGTGCGCATGGTGTGGCAGGCGGCGAAGGCGGTTTCACTCCCGATCATCGGCATGGGCGGCATCGTCACGGGAGAAGATGCGCTCGAATTCATTCTTGCGGGCGCCTCGGCGGTGGCTGTGGGTACGGCGAACTTTCTGAACCCCCGGGCCACGCTTGACGTGCTCGATGGTATGGAACAGATCATGCTTGAGCAGGGTATCAGCAGTATCAAAACCCTCATCGGGAAGGTGAACGCCGGGTGAGGATCATATCCAGCCTCAAGAGCAAAATCATCATCGCGGTCTCGGCCATCCTGGCGGTGACCATCGGGCTGGGCACGTGGATCAATATCGGGTATCAGCGGGCCCAGATGGAAGACGCGCTCGAAGACTACGTGCTCATTATCTCGAACACCATCGAACGGAGCTTCCGAAACGCCATGCTCGAAGGGAAGAGCAAGGAAATACAGCAAATGCTGGAGGCGGTCGGCGGCTATCACAATATCCAGGAAGTGAAGATCTTCAGCCCGAACGGGGTCATTCTGAAATCGTCAGAGCGCTTGACGATCGGCAGGCAGGTCGATCCCTCCACGCAAAAGTGGTTTCTTGAGGACAGGTTCAAGAAACCGATCAAGCGCAGGAAGGAAGGTATCTTCTCGGTGCTGTTCCCCTTAGAGAACGAACCACGGTGTTTTCAGTGCCATGGTTCCACGGTAAAACTGAACGGGGTGCTTGCCGTGGACATCTCCATGGCGCAGACGCAGGAGAAGGTTGAGGATCTCAGCAAAACCATGTTCCTCTGGGCCTTCGGGGTGACGGCGATCCTTGCCGTGTCCCTGTCCCTGTTTTTGACACACCTGGCAACCAATCCCATCCAGGAGCTGATCGCCATCATGGAGCGCGCCGAGCGCGGTCTTGAGGTAAGGGTGGAGGTGAAAAGCTCCGATGATATCGGCAGGCTCGGGGAGGCGTTCAATTCGCTCTTAACAAAGCTTGAGCGCACCCGACGCCAGATGGAGCGATATCACTATGAACAAATGAAGCGGGCCGACCGCCTTGCGTCGATCGGAGAGATGGCGGCGGGGATCGCTCATGAGATCAAGAACCCGCTGGCAGGCATCGCGGGCGTGATCCAGGTGCTCAGGAAAGAGCAGCCAATCGGAGACCAGAAGCGGGCCGTGCTCGATGAAGTGCTTTCGCAGGTCGAGCGCATGGACAAGGCGGTGCGCAACCTGCTCTCCTTTGCCCGGCCGCCGGAGCCGAAGATGACCTTAGTCGATATCAACGAGCTGATCGGCAAGCTCTTCGACTTTTTCGCGCCGCAGTTTGCCAGGAATGCCATTGCAACTGAACGGAAATTAGCAACAGGGCTTCCCTGGCTTACGCTCGACCCTGATCTTATCCAGCAGGCCTTGATCAATATCGCACTGAACGCGATCCAGGCAATGCCGGAGGGCGGGGAGTTCGTTGTGGAAACCCGGTCCGTCAAGCCGGAGGGGGACAATCCCGGCTCGGTGGAGGTCCTGTGCCATGACACCGGGAAGGGCATTTCCCTGGAAAATCTGAGCAGGATATTCAATCCCTTTTTTACGACACGCCAGCAGGGGACCGGCCTGGGACTCTCTATTACGCAGAGAATTATCGAGCAGCACGGCGGTGAAATCAACGTCACGAGCTCTCTTGGAAAGGGAACAGGATTTACCATCACGTTCCCCTTCCCGCGGAGCGCCGAAGCATAAGAGGAGCGCTTGTCCATGTCACGAAAGATTCTGGTTATCGATGATGAAAAGCTGATCCGGTGGACCCTCGAACAGCACTTGGTGAAGGAGGGGTACGAGGTAGAGACGGCGGAATCCGCGGAAAAAGGTCTGGAACTGATCAACGAAGACCCCCCCGATCTGATCCTTCTTGATAACCGATTGCCGGAGATGACCGGACTGGAGCTGCTCGGGAAGCTCAACGTTCAGGAACGCGGCTTCATGGTTATCATGATAACCGCCTACGGAATGGTCGAGACGGCGGTGAAGGCAATGAAGCTCGGCGCCTATGACTATATCAGCAAACCCTTCAACCTTGAAGAAATCACTTTTGTTATCAAAAAAGCGCTGGAAACCGGCACGCTCCGGACCGAGGTAAAACAACTGCGTCGGGAATTCACCGGCAAAGTGGACGCCATTACCGGCGAGTGTGATGAAATGGTGAAGGTGAAGAATTTCATCCTGAAAATCGCGAAGAGCGACGCGACCACGGTACTGATCCAGGGTGAGAGCGGGACGGGCAAAGAGCTCGTTGCCAAGGCAATTCACTACAGCAGCGCCAGGGCCGACAAACCGTTTATGGCTATAAATTGCGCCGCGCTTCCAGTCACGCTTCTCGAAACAGAGCTCATGGGCCATGAAAAGGGCGCATTCACCGACGCCAAGGCTGCCAAGAAAGGGCTCTTTGAGCTTGCCGAAGGCGGGACCGTGTTCCTCGACGAGATCGGCGACATGCACCCGAGCATGCAGGCCAAGCTGCTCAGGCTGCTTGAGGAAAAGACCTTTAAGCGAGTCGGGGGCGTGAAGGACATTAAGGTGGACGTGAGGCTCATCTCGGCCACGAACCAGGACCTCTTGAAAGCCATGGCTGAAGGCGCTTTCAGAAAAGACCTCTATTACCGGCTTCAGGTGGTGCCGATCAACCTGCCTCCGCTCAGAGACCGGGGCCAGGACATTTTGCTCTTAGCGCGCCATTTTATCGACTATTTCAACAAGGAATACCACAAAAACGTGCGCGGGATAGCCAAAGAGACGGAGCGGATGCTGCTGGCCTACTCCTGGCCGGGGAATGTAAGAGAATTGAAGAATGTGATAGAACGGTCGATGATTCTGGAGATCGACACTGAGCTTATGCCTGAACACCTTTCTCGGGAGATTTTAGAGTGCCAGCCGACACGCACCGATATGGCAGATCCCCCGATCTCGCTCGACGGGTTTGTTATCCCCGATTCCGGCCTCTCGATCGAGGATGTGGAAAATGCGCTCGTTCGAAAGGCGCTTGATATGGCCAACGGCAACCAGACAAAAGCCGCGCAACTTTTAAAAATGCCGCGGGATGCATTCAGGCGGAGAATGAAGCGGTTTGAAATCGTTTAAAGGGCGCTATTTTCCTTGCGGGAAAAGGGGTTTTGTGATATAAAACGGCATCAAATTACTGGTAGAGTCATGTCCATCAGGAGTAAACTAAATATGATAAAACGAGATAAAAACGGTATCTTGATATATTTTCTGTTGCCGCTTTTTCTATTCATAACCGTCATTGCGGCACAGCGGGTTTTTGCCCAGGAAAAGACCTGTGTCACAGCCGGTTGCCATGCCGCGATGGGTAAGGACAAAGTTGTGCATCCGCCGGTCAAGGATGGCTGTACCACCTGCCATCAGGTTGTACAAGAACCCGCTGATAAAAAAACCAGGCATCCCGGAAATCTTACAATTACCCTGGCCCAGCAGGGGGCGGACCTTTGTGCCATGTGTCATGAGCCAAAGAATACCAAGAAAGTAGTTCATGCGCCGATCATGGGGGGAGACTGCACCTCCTGCCACAACCCGCACCAATCCCCGAATAAGGCCATGCTGAAGGATGTTATGCCGAAGCTCTGCTTCCAATGCCATCCGGACAGCATGGTGAAGCATAAGGTCATGCATCCGCCCGTCGAGGCAGGCGATTGTTCCAGTTGTCACGACAACCACCAAAGTGATTTCCCCGGCAGGCTCGTGCAAGAGGGTAACGCTCTCTGTTTTACCTGCCACCCGGACAAAGAGGACGGCCTGAAGACCAGGAAAGTCAAGCATCCGCCGGTGCAGCAATCCTGTATTCAGTGCCACAATCCTCACGGCACTCCCAACAAGGCAATGTTGACCGCCGCAATACCCGCCCTCTGCGCAAACTGCCATCCGAATGAGGCGTCGCTTGCGAAAAAGGCTATTACCAAACACGGTCCCATGACTGACGCCAAAGCGTGTATGAACTGCCATGATCCTCACTTTGCCGACAATGCCAAACTGCTGCCGAGCCCGCAGATGGAACTGTGCCTGAAGTGCCATGATAAACAATTAGATACGGAACGGGGCACGATCACGGACATGAAGTCATTGCTCGAGGCGAACAAGAACGGACATGGCCCGGTGAGAGAGAAAAACTGCACGGCCTGTCATAATCCCCACGGCTCCGATTATTGGCGTATTCTGGTGAAATATTATCCCGCTGATTTCTACACGTCCTATTCTGACGGAAAATACGCCCTCTGTTTTTCCTGTCACGACAAGTCCGCGTTCAAGGATCCGAGAACCGAAAAAGCGACCCTGTTCAGGAATGGTAAAAAAAACCTTCATTTCGTGCATGTCAATAAAGCGGCAAAAGGCAGGACCTGCAGATCCTGCCATGAAGTACATGCGGACTCCGGTATGCCGCATCATATAAAAGAGCGGGTCGGGTTCGGTTACTGGTCAATGCCGATGAATTACAACGCGAACAAAAACGGCGGGTCGTGTCTTCCGGGCTGTCATGGAGCAAAGACCTATACACGGTAATCAGCGCTCTCCTGTTTTATGATTCACGAATTGCGCTGAAACAGGGACGCGACAACGGGGCCAGAATGATCTTTTGGATACTCATAGTCATCGCATGTTCTTTCCTATCGGGAGCAGCCGCATGGTCGGCCGACCAGCCGCCTCTTGCGATACTCTATCCCGCCGACAAATCGCTTGTCGGCAACAGGATGAACCTTGTGCTGGACCCAATGACGGATTGGTCAACGATTCCCTTTGTTCAGGCGATGGTAAACAATAGGACAGAGTATCCGGTAGTCGATACCTCAACAGGGAAGCATGCCGTCCAGGGGCTTGAGCTTGCGCCGGGGCTTAACCTTATTACGGTCAGAATCCTCACTCAAGGAGTGGACAAGAAAACCGGGAAAACCTCGCTGCACCTTATCGCCAGCCGCGAGATAACGGTTTTTAATCGCGATGGGGATTTTGCTGGTACTATTCCGGTGGGATTTACCCAGGCGTTGTTTCATTCGAGAGAACATGAGGCGGACTGCTCCGGTTGTCACCGCCTGGAAGTCACGCAGGACGATCTGGCCCATAGGAAGCCTGAGGATGTACTCTGTTTTTCCTGCCACCAGAGCATTCCTTCGGGAAAACATATTCACGGACCAGTTGCGGTCTGGAACTGCCTCGCCTGCCATAATCCGGATATCTACCCGGTGAAATATCAGTTTACTTCACGTGACCCCTGGAAGGTCTCGAAGACCACGCAGACGGTCGAACCAATGCTCTACACCGTTTCATCCGCCGAATTATTCAAGCCTGCCGCGGCAGCCCTGGTGTCTAAGGAGAAGGCCAGGGATCTATTGAAGGATGTCCTGAATTACGCCAAGCTGAATCCGGGTGACAAAGTACGCCTTGAAGTTCATACGGACAATACGCCCCCCAAGACGACTAAGGAAAAAGTCAAGGGAAAGGTCAAGATCATTGGATTCAAAACCAACCAGGCGCTCACGGACGCGCGGGCAAAGACACTGGCATCAATGCTCAAAGAGTCCGGCATCAAGGTGAAGAGGATCACGGCAGTCGGTATGGGCGACAAGCTGCCGAAGGCGCCGAATACAAGCAAAGAGGGCAAGGAGCTCAATAACCGCGTTGAGCTCGTCGTGCATCCGGCGGACGTCAAGGTGAAGAACAGCCGGAAACTCCCTGTTCTCAAGGACCGGGATCGGGTGTTGGTAAACCTGACGTATGCTCAGGGACCTCGGATTACAAAGCTCACGGTTATCGAGAAAGTTCCGAAAGGCCGTCACTATTTGACGGGAAGCGGTTCCTTTAAGGGCAAGGCAAAAGAGCCAAAGGTCAATGGCAACGAACTGATCTGGGAACTTGGCGATATGGACGCGAATTTTACCGAGGCCTTGTTCTCTGTTGTCAAGAAAGGCAAGGACGCCCAGCCTATCTCAGACGTGGTCAATGTGGCTTATTCCGTCGGTTCTCGAGAAATGACGAGGGAATTCGACCCCAAGGTCCCTCCAAAACAGAGTCTTACGGTCAAGGACGTTTGCTTGAAATGCCATGCACAGGTACTCAGCGGGATATTCAAGCACGGACCCGCGGAGGCGGGGCACTGCAACCTGTGCCATGATCCTCATGCCAGCTCGAAACGTGCATGGCTCATAAAGTCTCCGTGGCGCCTTTGCACCACTTGTCATACGCAACACGCAACCGGCGTCCATGTCGTCTCGGGGTTTGCGGACGGGGGCTCCCATCCCACGCGCAAAAAGCCGGACCCGATGAGACCGGGGAAGCAGCTGAGCTGCGCAAGCTGCCATGATCCGCATAGCGCCGATAGTCGTGAATTGTTTACGTATAATGCGAAGACGCGAGTTGAGATGTGTAAACTCTGCCATGCAAAAAAATATAAATAGCGCGTCAGCAGGTATGATATACTAACAGGTAACGGCATTTTCAGGAGAAAACAAATGAATAAAACAGCAGCGGCGCTCATAGTGTTCTTCATTTTTTTTACCACCGGTTGTTCAATGATCGTCGGAAAAGACGATACGCCGGTACAAAAAGGGCTGACGCTCAGATTCGTCGAGACGCTCAGAAATGAAGCGAGCCTGCGGGGGGAGAGCCTGAAAGAGGCCTCTTACAATACCGATCGCGCAACAACGCTTCAGCAGCCGAACAGTGTCTTTGCCGATGCGTTCAGGGTCTATGTGACCGATACCGCAAACATTGTATCAGCAACCACTTCCACGTTTGCCCGGGTATTTGTGTTTGACCGTGGTGAGCGCACGGTGGCCATTTTTGACGGTACGCAGCCGCCTCCGGCAGACACGATAGGCATAGACAAGGGAACTTTGATCGCTCCCGGGGGTATCACTGTTGATGCCGCCGGCACACTTTGGGTATCCGATTCACAGCAAGGCAAGGTCTTCGGCTATACGAGAAACGGAAGGCTGCTCTCTATCATCGGTAAATTCGGTGAACTGGCAAGGCCGGTCGGGTTGGCTGCCGATTATCACCGGAACAGGCTCTATATCGCTGATGCGCATGCGCAGTTAGTCAAGGTTTTTTCAACCGACGGAGCACGGTTGTTCGAGATCGGCGCTTCCGGGAAAGCCGGAGAGGATAGTAAATTTCCCGGAGCAATAGCGCTCGACAGGAACGGAAACCTCTCCGTCTTGGACACGAAGCGTCGCCTTGTCCGGAAGTATGATCCTGACGGTAAATTCGTGAAGACCTTCGGTCTGTCCGGGGCGGATCCGGGGTCCGCGGTAAAACCAAGAGGCCTTGCAATTGACTCCGACGGACACCTGTACGTGACCGATACGGCAAGCAACAACATCCTCGTTTTCGATCAGGAGGGCGAACTCCTGTTCACCTGGGGCAGGACCGGCAGTCTGAGCGGAGAGTTCTGGTCGCCCGCGGGGATCTTCATTGATGACCGTGACTTCATTTATATTGCCGACCAGACAAACGGTCGCATACAAATTTTCCAGTATATAAAATGACGCCTTTCTCCCGCATCGCCCGGTTCCGTACATATTCCGTCATCTTCATGCTGCTTTTCCTCCTTTCCGCATGCGGTCCCGCCGCGCGAAGGCTGGAGCCGGACAACCTTGTCTGGCCGCTGCCGCCGGACCCGCCGAAGATACAATACATCCAATCCATCTATTCAGAGGACGATATCGGCAGGGTCTACTCGCTGATAGAAAAAATTTTCGGCAAGAACTATGGTGACACGATAGGGCGGCCCTACGGTGTTTTTGCGCGCCATGGAAAGATCTCGGTGACGGATTTGACGATGAGAAGCGTTTTTGTCTTCGATCTGGCCACGAAGCGGCTTGCCGTCCTGGGCGGCGAGGGCGCTCTGCGGGCGCCGTCATCAGCGGTTATGGATGCCGCGGGCGCCACCTATGTTGCCGATGCCGGTAGTTCCAAGATCGCCGTGTATGGCGCACAGGGGAACTATACTACCGCCTATCCGCTCGATGGCGGCAGGCCCGTTTCCCTTGCCGTCAATGAGCTTCTCGGCAGGCTGTATGTGGTTGACCGGGCCGGCCACCAGGTGATTGTGCTCGGCCTTGATGGAAAGAAGCTTTTTGAGTTCGGAGGCCAGGGCGGCAAGGATGGACAATTCAATATCCCGCTGAGCATTGCGGTGGACAAACAAGGCGCCGTCTATGTGCTCGACAGCGGAAACTTCAGAGTGCAGATTTTCGACGCCGACGGGAAATTTATCGCTAAATTCGGTGAAGTCGGCGACCGACCGGGCATGTTCGCGAACCCCAAGGGTATCGCTGTTGACTCGGAGGGGCATATTTATGTGACCGATGCGGCGTTCAGCAACTTCCAGATATTCGACCAACAGGGGAACTTCCTGCTCTTCGTCGGCTCTCTGGGACCGTACCCCGGACAACTGCATTTGCCCGGTGGGATCTCCATCGATGAAAACGACCGTATCTATGTGGCTGATCAGTTCAACAGCAGGATACAGGTGTTCCAGTACCTCAAAACCCCGTAATTGTTGTGAGTATCCGTTCATGGAAAAAGAACTTCTCGGAAAATTCCTCACTTACCTGGCTGTGGAAAAAGGGCTTGCGCAAAATACCGTGGAGGCCTATGAGCGGGATCTGCGCAAGTATCTTTTCTTTATGAAGGCGAAAGAGCCCGACAGTATCATCCGATCCGATGTGGTTTCGTTCATGGCCCATTTGTCATCAGAGGGGATTGCCGCGCCCTCAGCCGCTCGATGCCTTGCCGCTGTCAGAGGATTTCACAAGTATCTGCTGACCGATGAACACGCGCGGAGCGATCCTACCGTGAATGTCGAGACGCCGCGGGGATGGAAGCGCCTGCCGAAGACCCTCTCTACCGCGGACGTAGACACGCTTCTCGGACAACCGGACCCCGCGACCCTTCTCGGGCTTCGCGATAAGGCCATGCTCGAGCTGCTCTATGCCACGGGTCTTCGCGTGAGCGAACTGGTCGGGCTCAAGCTCCAGGATATCAATCTTGAGCGAGGATATCTGATTGTGATGGGGAAGGGATCGAAGGAGCGGGCCGTGCCCCTGGGAGAGATTGCCGCGGCGGCGCTCTCCCGGTATCTGCAAGCGGGGCGCGCCGCACTGATGAGCGGTGTTGATTCAGAATACCTGTTCATCAGCTCGAAGCGCAGGGGCATAACCCGCCAGATGTTCTGGGAGCGGATCAAGCGCTATACCCTGAAGGCCGGCATCAACAGGAATATCTCGCCGCATACGCTGCGTCACTCCTTTGCAACACATTTACTGGATAATGGCGCCGACTTGCGGGCGGTACAGGCCATGCTCGGTCATGCCGATATTTCCACGACACAGATTTATACGCACGTTTCCCGGGAGCGGCTCAAGAAGGTCCACGAGAAACACCACCCGAGGGGATAATAAATACAGTTCAAAGTACAAAGTTCAGAGTACAGAGTTCAAAGAATGGAAATAATCACCAGTCATACGAACGCTGATTTCGACGCACTGGCCTCCATGGTCGCGGCGAAGAAGCTCTATCCCGACGCCCGGCTTGTGTTTCCCGGATCGCGGGAAAAAAGCATGCGTGATTTCCTTCTTGAACCGGCGTTCTCCGCTCTTGAAATTGACCGTCTCAAAAACATCGATGTGGACGGCATTACGAGGCTCATCATTGTTGATAACCGGAACCCCGCGCGGATCGGTAAGCTCGCGGGCGCGCTGAAGCGCCCCGGCGTGTCAGTGTATATTTACGATCACCACCCGGCAACGGACGGCGATATCAGGGGAGAACTCGAGGTGGTTGAAGAGGTCGGCGCAACGACCACGATCATGCTGGAGCTGCTCAAACAGAAGGGCCTGCCGATTACGCCGTTCGAGGCGACCATTTTCGCCCTCGGCATTTATGAAGAGACCGGCTCGCTTACCTTCGTGTCCACCACCGAGCGCGACGTACTGGCCGCGGCTTACCTCCTCTCCCAGGGCGCTCAGCTTAATATCGTTTCGGATTTCATCTCCCGCGAGCTTACGACCGAGCAGCTCGCAATTTTGAATAACCTCATCGAAGCAGCCAGGAGCTACGACATTAACGGCGTGCATGTGGTGATCTCGGTCATGGCGATCCCGCATTTCGTCCAGGACCTCGCGATCCTGGCTCATAAGATCAGGGACATGGAGAGCCTCGACGCGCTCTTCCTCGTGGTGCAGATGGGGGACAAGACGCACGTTATTGCCCGTTGCAGGATTCCCCAGGTAAACGTCGGTGCGGTGCTCGGGGAACTCGGGGGGGGCGGACATGCTTCGGCGGCTTCGGCGGTTGTCAGGGACATGACCTACTTGCAGACCCGTGAGCGTTTGATCGACATCCTTAAGCGCCACATCAAACCCGGCCAGGTGGCGAGCGAGGTTATGACGTCGCCGGTCAAAACAATCCCGTCAGGCAATACGATCGCCGAGGCGGGCGAGGCCATGACCCGGTTCAGCGTGAACGTGCTGCCGATCGTGAGCAACGAAAAGTACCAGGGTATCATTACGCGCGAGGTGGTACAGAAGGCGCTCTTTCACAATCTCGGCAAGCAGCGGGTTGATGAGTTCATGACCACGGGCGGACCGGTCGCGTCTCCCGACCTGCCCATGGCGCGGGTGGAGAAGATCATGATCGAAGAACACCAGCGGTTCATCCCGGTGCTCGACAAGGGCGGCATGCTCGTGGGCGCTATTACGCGGACCGATCTGCTGCGTTCTTTGCACGAGGAGCGTCTGGCCGAAGCGCCTGAGTCCGGGGACGCCGTGCTTCGTTCGGTCAGGAACGTTCAGGGCTTGATCGAGGAGCGTGTCCCCCAGGAAGTGCGCGAAGCGCTCAGAACGGTCGGTGAGCTCGCTGATGAGGCCGGATTTCCCGTTTACCTCGTGGGCGGCATCGTCCGCGATCTGTTCCTGCGGGTTACGAACCTGGATATCGATATCGTGGTGGAAGGCGATGGCATCACCTTCGCGGGCATGCTTGTCAAGCGGGCCGGCGGACGCATGAAGACTCACCAGAAGTTCGGCACCGCCGTCGTGGCGCTCCCGAACGGGATCAAGCTCGACATTGCCACGGCCCGGCTCGAGTACTACGAATCACCCGCTGCACTGCCCACGGTCGAGCTTTCGTCAATCAAAAAGGACCTCTACCGCCGTGACTTCACGATCAATACGCTCGCGGTGCGGCTGAACGGCCGGCGCTACGGAGAGCTTATCGACTTTTTCGGCGGCCTGCGCGATATCAAGGAAAAGGTCCTCCGGGTGCTGCACAGTCTTTCGTTCGTGGAGGACCCCACGCGCGTTCTGCGGGCCATCCGGTTCGAGCAGCGGTTCGATTTTAAACTCAGCAAACATACCCAGAACCTGATCAAGAGCGCCGTGAACATGAAGCTCTTCAACCGGCTGACAGGCGAGCGGATGTATACGGAGCTCATCCTGCTGTTCTCCGAGGTGGAACCCCAGAAGGTACTCAAACGCATGAAGGACTTCGATCTGCTGAAGTTCATCCATCCCAATCTGAAGGCCACGGCGGAAGCGGAGCGGCTCTTTACCGGGATCGGGGAGACGCTTACCTGGTTCAGGCTTCTGTATCTGGATCTCAACGTCGAGAAATGGTTTGTGTTTTTTCTCGGGCTCCTCGACCGGCTGAAGGACCCGGCGGTTGACGAAGCGCTCGAACGGCTTTCGGCGCCTGTCAGGATCAGGGAACGGGTGCGGCATTTACGAGCGAGGTACCGCGAGGTCCTTTATGTATTCTACAAGGAGCCGGAGCTCCCCGCGAGTCGCGTGTACGACCTTCTTATTCCTCTGGATACCGAGGCGATCCTGCTGATGATGGCCAAGGCAAAACAGGAAAAGGCCAAGAAACACATATCCCTCTACCTCACGCATCTTCGCGAGGTCACCGTGACGGTGACGGGCGACGATCTCAAGGCGATGGGCCTCCCGCCCGGACCTCGGTACAAAAAGATCCTTGCGGAGCTTCTTGATGCGAAATTAGACGGAGCAGTAAAAAACCGTGAGGAAGAGCTGGCGTTCGTAAAGCGTAAGGTGAATAAATAGCAACTGCCGCAAAGGATCAAGACTGTACGAGTTATAAAGGGTCTCAAAATAGAAACAACAGAACACGGCCCGCAGGCTGTAGTAAAGATTTACTCGCCTGAGTTCCACGGTTATCCCCATCCCCGAAAAACCCGACCAGGGTATATATGTCAAGTCTTTAGAGCCTCTTGCAAAAGTCTAAAACACACCAAACTGTCATTTTTGACCAACGGGAGAAATCTTTGTTTTTATTACAGTGAAAGATTCCTCTCTTCGTTCGGAATGACACTAAAAGGGACTTTTGCAAGAGGCTCTTTACACTTGACAATTTCTCGCTTGCCATGCTATCTTTCGTCATGGCCCGTCCCCTCCGCATCGAATATCCAGGCGCCGTTTATGAATAGATGTAAATGTCAACTATAAAGACCTGACCTATGGGCTCGGGGACGACGCGACAGGCAAGGGACGCATACAAGGAGCATGAACTCATGATAGCGGATAAGGAATTGAAAAAAGCAGTGGAGATTGCGAAGAAATACGGCGTTGGTGAGCTGTATGTCGTCGGCTCCGCGCTGCATGGATCCGCGGAAGAAACCCGGGATTACGATTTTGCCGTAAGGGATGTGCCGGCCGGGGACTTTTTCAAATTTTACGGTGAACTGACCAGGGAAATGTCCAAGACCGTCGATCTTATCGATCTTTCCGGTAAGAAAACGAAGTTCAAGGACATCGTGCTGCGGGAGGGCAAGCTGGTGTATGCCAAACGAGCGGCTTAGGATATATTGCGACGCGGAATTTGAAAATATTGAATCCGTTGTTGCTGAGCTTTTCCTCCTCGCCAACCAGGATAAGGCCGAGTATTCCATTGCCGAACTGGCGGCGATGGCCACCTTCCTGCACAATTTTTACAACGGGGTGGAAAACATATTCAAGCGCATCCTATATGCCAAAGGCATCGCACGAGAAAACTCTTCAACATGGCACAAGGACCTTCTGCGAACATCCCACGATACCGGGATCATCTCAACCGATCTGTACAATACCCTTTCCAATTATCTTTCTTTCAGACATTTCTTCGTGCACGCGTACAGCTTTACTCTGCGGTGGGAGGAGTTGCGGCCGCTCGTTGCGGGTCTGGCTGAAACGCTGAAACAGGTCAAGGCGGCTGTCGATGACTTCGTCGTGCGTCGATAACCTGGCATGATGCCTAAACTTTACAGA
>JANONA010000032.1:0-5519 GCA_031420575.1 Nitrospirota bacterium
AAGGTGCTATAATTTCCTTGACAAGAGCGCCGGTGTGCTTTACTATGCACTCCTCATCGCGGGGTGGAGCAGTCCGGTAGCTCGTCGGGCTCATAACCCGAAGGTCGTCGGTTCAAATCCGGCCCCCGCTACCAAATCAAACAAAAGGCTGAGAGGATACCCTCTCGGCCTTTTTGCTTTCTATGGCAATGGCGCCGGAGGGTTATGCGCGTTGATGGGCTTTCAGAAATACATCCGCTTCCCACCTTGTTTTGACAGCCGTGACTTTTTGCCGTATAATGCCGTTACGGATACTATACCATAAGGAGAAATGCCATGAATCTGAAACCGATGCATGATTGGGCTGTTATACGGCCGTCCGACGCGGCGGAGAAGACCGCGGGTGGGCTTTACATCCCCGATACCGCGAAGGAAAAACCACAGGAAGGCGTTGTCGAGGCTATCGGACCCGGCGCATACGAAGAAGAGAAGTACGGTAAGAAGAAGGACGAAAAAAAAGAACGACGGTTTATCCCCTCGAGTGTGAAGCCCGGCGACCTGGCGCTCTATGAGCGATATGCGGGCCAGACGTATACCATCGACGGTGAGGACCTGGTCCTTGTGCGTGAACGGGACATCCTCGGCATTCTGTCGGGCGCGGGACGGAAACCGCTGCAGCTCCCGGCTTCCACGTCCACCGAGGGAACAACAGCGCTCGTGAAAGAAGCGTCAGGTCAAGGGAAAGAGGCGAAAAAGTCATTGGCCGGGAAAAAAGGAAATAAAAAATAGCATTACCGAGGCGCATATGGAAGATGAGTTCGCAGCACGGGAGAAGAATATCCTGTCCATCCTTGAGCAGGAGATAGAGGATGGCGAGAGTCTTGCCGCGGAGGCCCGGCGGATGATTTACTTTCTGCTGGTGGAAAAAAAGGGATACCAGCCGGAAGATATCGAGAAGAATGTGGTGTTCGAGGTGAAGCTCGGCCAGGAGACGGCGCATTCTTTCGTGGATTTTCTTATTTCAGTCGCGGGGAAGAGGATGATGGTCATCAAGTGCGTTTCAGGCTCCCTCTCGTCCCGGGAACGCCAGGCAGTGGCTGCCGCCCGGCTGCTCGGATCCCCGCCCATACCTGTTGCGGTGGTGGCGGACCCCATGAACGCCGAGGTTCTTGACGTTACAACGGGCACGGTCGTGGGAGAAGGTTTCGGCGCTATTCCTGTCAAGGAACAATTAGTCCGGATGCTTTCTGAACGATCACCAAAACCACTCTCTCCGGAGCGGCTTGAGAAGGAAAAGCGCATTCTGCTCGCCTTTGATGCCATACGCTGCTGTGTGCCGCAGGGCGCGGACGGCGGCGTTGCGATTAAGGAACCGGGGCATTAGGAACAGGAGCAGATGAGCAGAGTAGCGAGAGGGGCCATCCTTTTCATTGCACAGGGCGCTTATGCCGGGAGATTTCCGGTTGCTCCGGGCACTGCGGGCACACTCGTCGGGGTGCTTCTCTATCTGGGGATGGAGAGTCTTGCTCCCGGGTGGTATCTCTCCCTTTGCGTCCTCATCTTTCTTGCAGGGACGTGGGCCGCGGGCCGCGCCGAGGTCATGCTTGGCCGCACGGACAGTCCCTCGATCGTGATCGATGAAATATCCGGGTATCTCGTGGCCATGTTCATGGCGCCGACATCCTGGGGTTTTATCGTCGCGGGTTTTTTTCTCTTCCGGGCGTTCGATATCGTGAAACCCTGGCCGCTCCGGCGACTGGAGAATCTGCACGGCGGCCTTGGCGTGATGCTTGATGACATCGGGGCGGGGATTTATACGAATATCATACTCCAGATCGCGGCGGTTCTCATTTCCCGATGACCCGGATAACCGAAGATACGTTCGAACAAACCCTCAAGTCCTTTATTCACTCGGAACAGATCGACCTCAGCAAGGTTTCCTTTATCGATCCTTACGGCATGCTGGCGCTCCTCGAAATCGGCGAGCTCTGCCTGCTTGAGGATGTGAGGAAAAGCGTCATCCTCCCGCAAGCTCCCGAGGTGTGCGCATACCTTGACCGGATGGACTTCTTTACGTTTGCGAAGCGCTGCTTCACCCTCGACTATTCTTCACCAGAGCTTCCCGAAAAATATCTTCGCAGCCCCGATTCCGACGTGCTGCTCGAAATCACCCCGATTGAGAAGTCCAACGACATCCACTCCATTGTCGGAAAGGTAAGAGAACGCGCCCAGGCCATACTCGCCCGGCATCTCCATTACGACGACCGGGCCATCAACGGTTTTATCGTGGCCTTGTCCGAGATTTGCCAGAACATCATCGAGCACAGCGAGACCACGGGCTATGTGGGGATACAGAAGTACCGGTTCCAGAATATGAACAGAAACGTCGTCAAGATAGCGGTCATGGATGTGGGGATAGGATTTCGCAAATCTCTTTCGCACCGGTTCAAGCTGAAGGGCGACCTTGACGCCATTGACCATGCGCTCCTGCACGGCGCGTCGCGTTATGAAGACGAAGGCAGGGGCCATGGACTCGCCGCTGTGCGCAGGTTCGTCAATCAATGGAACGGCAAGCTTTCCATCCGCTCAGGCACGGCCAGGCTCTCCATCATTCCGCCATGGGCCAGGGGCATGGATCGGGAACGAAATCTCATCTCTTTCCCCGGAAGCCAGATCAACATCATGTTGCCGGAGGTGTAAGTTTTTCCTCGAACACTACCGTCGCGTCATTCATGAACGGTTCGCTTCGAGCCAGCTTCGGTACGAATCCGTGGAGAAGCCAGTGTCATGTCTTTTTTTTCTGCTTGACAAATTTAAGGGAATGTGGTTCAATTGATTCAATTGAACATGCGTCGTTTGTGTGTGGTGGTTGATGAGGCAATAATAATTAACGATTTCAAAAGAAAACAGGAAACCGAAAAGACTGGGTGAATACTATGCAAAAACTAACTGTCCAACTTTTGAAAGCCGAAGCCAAAGCGTTCGCCGATAATGAATCCGGTCATAAAGAGAAGTCACTTTATGGCGTGACAGATGGAAAGGCCGTCGGTACTTATCTGGAGCACAAGTTCCAGGAAGCATTACAGAAGAAGTACGAGTACACACGAGGTTCCTCGGCGAAAGGAATAGATTTCCCTAAGTTGGATATTGATATAAAGGTGACCAGTATTCGACAACCACAGTCTTCTTGTCCCTTCAAGTCGGCGCGCCAGAAAATATATGGACTTGGCTATTCACTCTTGGTATTCGTTTATGACAAGAAAGACGAACGAAAATCAAGAACTGCGACCCTGGATATCAAGCACGTTATCTTCATCGAAAGCGGTCAGACTGGAGATTTTCAGACAACGACAGGAATCATCAAGATCCTGGACAATGAAGGCAACGCGGATGATCTTGTCGCATTCATGACGGAACGATTTTTGCCCGTGGATGAAATTCAAGCTGCGGAATTGGCGAAGGAGCTTCTTAGAAAGCGACCGAAAGTCGGTTATCTGACCATTTCAAACGCCTTGCAGTGGCGACTGCAGTACTCCCGCGTCATTGAGCAGGCAGGCAAAGTCTCTGGTGTTCAGCGTATAGCATGATTAAAAAGACTAAAATGGAATTTGGGGATTTTCAGACTCCTCGCGGCTTAGCCGATTCTGTTACGGCATTTCTTCGTGACTCTGGTATTATGCCATCTGTAATCGTAGAGCCGACCTGCGGACAAGGTAGTTTTGCGGTTGCTGCACATGACGCTTTTCGTAAGGCACGCCAAATATTTGCATTCGATATCAATGCCGACTATATTTTCGCTTTAAGAAAACAGTTTCGCTATGCTACCAAGGGGCATTGGCATGTGGCGCAGCAAGATTTTTTTACCTTCGATTGGAAAGAATTCTTCGCGCCATTTCACGGTGAAATCCTTGTTCTTGGAAACCCTCCCTGGGTAACCAATGCCGCACTTGGAGTGATGGGAAGCGCCAACCTTCCCGTGAAAACGAACTTCCAAAATCACGTCGGTTTTGCCGCAAAGACAGGCAAGGCCAACTTCGACATCTCGGAATGGATGTTGATCAAACTCCTTGAAGCCCTTGACAGGAAGCATGGGTGCCTGGCCATGCTTTGTAAAACTTCCACTGCGCGGAAAGTGCTTCGTCATGGATGGCTCAATCGTTTCAATATCGGCCGAGCGAGCCTTCATTTGATTGATGCGGCCATGCATTTCGGGGTTTCGGTCGATGCCTGTTTGCTTGTTGTTCACACAGGTGTTTCGGACCTGTTGCCGGCGGCCGGCGTTTACTCGGATCTTACCTTCGATCATAAACTGACGACCTTCGGCCTCGTGGGCCGGGATTTGGTCGCGGACGTAGACGAATATAACAGGCTGAGAGACCTTGATGGGGTCGCCTATTATACGTGGCGTTCCGGCGTGAAGCATGATGCGGCTTCCGCTATGGAGTTTAAAAAGTCGGACGACACCCTGGTAAACGGGTTTGATGAACACCTTAAGCTCGAACCAACTTACCTCTTTCCTTTATTGAAGTCTTCCGACCTCGCCAATGACAGACTAATACCGCAACGCTATGTTCTTGTAACTCAGCGCAAGCCTGGTGATGACACAGAGACTATAAGAAGAACCGCGCCCAAGACTTGGGCATATTTGCTGCGTCATGGTGATGTTCTGGATCGGCGTCAGAGCATCATCTATCAAAAGCGTCCAAGGTTTTCGGTATTCGGTGTGGGAGATTACACGTTTGCTCCATGGAAGGTGGCAATCTCCGGACTCTACAAAAATTGCCGGTTCGTTGTCGTCGGAAAGCACAAAAACAAACCAGTGGTTTTGGACGATACCTGCTATTCCATTGCATGTGGTTCCGAACAGGAAGCAACCTTCGTATGTCACTTGCTGAATTCCGACATCACAAAACGGTTTCTTCATTCGCTCGTTTTTTTTGACGCAAAAAGGCCTGTTACTATCGATGTGCTTAATCGAATTGATCTGAAACGGGTCGCGGAAAGAATCGGTCTTGAAACGGATGCTCGTAATTATCTTCGAGACGCTGCCATGATTGAGAAACATCAGGGGCTCCTGGTCTTTGAAGAACAAGAAAAGTATCGATCGAAAACATCGAGAAAACGAAGCCGCTTATGAATGCTGTATCGTGAGGTGTTCGCCATGTCAAAGATAAATTCACCAGAGCTACAACAAACTGTCTTCGGCATCGGTTTCTACCGTAGTGACCAATGGCCGCGGCTGCTCGAAACAGCAGATGACCGGAAGGAACTTGAAGACACCTATGATGAATGGAAGTTGAACCTCGTAAAGAGCGTTAAAAATATGCGTGCCTGCGGGATGACGCCGCTGAAAGTGGATATTGATGTGGAAGAACTGCTTACGTGGCGTACGGGACGAGGTCTCAAAAATACCGGTGAAAATCGCGCTGAGTTCATTACTGACCTTCTCCGCCAAGGCCGGGGAAGGAAGATCGAGGAGCGGGACTTGGAATGATTAAGTACGTAGTCTGTAGGTTGGGCTGAACATTCTTCGCAAAGCC
>JANONA010000033.1:0-6330 GCA_031420575.1 Nitrospirota bacterium
CTTGGGGAGGGACAATCCGTTCGTCAGCAGGCTCTATGGGAAGGTTGCGACGGGAAGCGAAGAGCTCGCCCTCGTGGCGAAGAAGAACCCCTGGAACCCCGACAAGGTCGTGGTGATCGTCGAGGCGAGAACCGCTCAGGCCGCTTCTGATGCAGTCCGCGCTATCATCGAACACGGAGTGTGCAGCGCCCTGTCCATCGATTCCCGGGGACGGGTGACGCAGAAGACCCTCGATTCGGAGCAGGGGATCGTGAGGGAACTCCGGGAAGAGGCCTGGGCGATCGAGGTCCCGGCTCTCACGACTCTCTCAAGGGTGATCGAGGGTGTGTCAGGGAAAAAAATCGTGTACGTGGGCGAATACCACGACCGGTTTGCGCACCACAACGTCCAGCTCCAGATCATCAAGGGCCTCTACCGAAAGGACCAGAAGCTCGCCGTGGGAATGGAAATGTTCCAACGGCCCTTCCAGAAAACGCTGGATGAGTACATCAGCGGCGCGCTCGATGAGCGTGAGTTCCTGAGAACGGCGGAGTATTTCAAGCGCTGGAGCTTCGACTATAACCTCTACAAGCCCATCCTCGATTTCGCCCGCGCCGAAAAAATCCCCGTCGTCGCCCTGAACCTGAGGCGCGAGCTCACCGATAAAGTGTCGAAGACGGGCATGGATTCCCTCTCCGGCGATGAGCGGAAGGACGTCCCGGCGCAGATGGATTTTTCCGACACCGGGTACCGTGACCGGCTGAAGCAGGTGTTTGACCAGCACAAGGGCTCGGCTGAGCGGAGCTTCGACTTTTTCCACCAGGCCCAGATACTCTGGGACGAGACCATGGCCCGGTCCATCGACGAATACCTCCACAAGAACCCGGACCGCCGGATGGTCGTGATCGCGGGCCTGGGACATCTTGCCTACGGTTCCGGCATCCCGAAGAGGACCTTCCGCCGGAATGGCTCCTCCTATGCGACGGTCTTGATTGATAGCGAGGTCGAGCAAGGCATTGCCGATTATGTTGTGTTCCCCCAGGCGCTGGAAGGCATGACTGCGCCGAAAATCATGGCCGTGCTCAAGGATACCGGGGGAAAGGTCAGCATCGCGGACCTGCCGGAAGGGAGCGTCTCGAAAAAGGCGGGCATCAGAGTCGGCGATACCGTGGTGTCGCTCGACGATGTCCCGGTCCGGAGCGTGGACGATATCAAAATCGCGCTCTTTTACAAAAAGCGGGATGAGACGGTTCGGATCAAGGTGGTGCGCAACCGGTTTCTGCTGGGTGAGAGGGAGCTGGAGTTAGAGGTGAAATTGCCGTAAGTTTTATTGTGACAGGCGGCAGAGATGTGGTATCATTCCGCTGTGAGGAAAAGAGCCGTTATTCCTCACATCGCAATAATTTAGTTCCGGTTTGTCCGGCTTGGGAGGGAAGAATGAATAGAAATATCGTTGCACTGTTTGCGCTTGCGGCGTTTTTTGCCACAGGATGTTCAGCCGTGGTCACGAAGAACTTCAAGGTGTTCGCGGACCCGCCGGATTCGGTCATCAGGGTCGTTTCGGGCGTTGAGCTGAAGGAACTGAAATTCCGCTCGCCCGCGACCATTGCCGCTGAAATGCCGAAAGACCCCGCTTTTGCGGCCAAGGCGATCATGGAGGTGAGCAGGGACAATTATCAGCCGAAGACCATCGCGCTCCGCGACATCAAGGACGGCGATACCCTCACTATCAAATTAGAGAAGATTTTGCGGGACCTCGTCAGATACAAGCTGTCGTACCGGCTTGTCAGCCCCGCGGCGTCACAGGAACTCCGGTTCCGGGATAGGAGCGTAGCCGTTTCCTTTACCGTTGACGAGCAGTGGTTCCAGATGCATTTTGAGAATCTCAGCGCCCATGACGTCAAGATCCTGTGGGAACGCGCCGAATATACGGACGTGAACAAACAGACGCACCGGCTCATGCATTCCAATATCCGCTACCAGGATCGGAACAACCCCATTCCCGATCAGTTCGTGCTGTCCCAGGGCTCGGTGCAGCAGGCGGTGATCCCGGTCAGCAATGTGTATATGTCTCAGCAGAAAAAGGGCTATGATGTCCGTCCCCTCTTCCCGCTCGAGAGCGACGGCGCAGCCGGACTGAAGGGAAGGTCCGTCATCCTGTTCATTCCCGTGGAGATCAACCGCCAGATCATCCCCTATAATTTCAAGATCGAGATTACCGACTCCGTGAAGGAGACCATCAAGGGTAGTTTTTGACTTTTGCAAGAACCTCGTATGATTTTCATCATAGGTAATTTTTCGCAGGGCGTGTAGAGTGAGGTCATGTTTAAAGAAGGCTGCCCCGGAAGCATAGAGATACGGTCGCCGAAGCCGGAAGACATCCGGTGTCAGAAGTGCGGAGAAAAGATCGAGATCTGGAGCGATGAGCCCGAGACCGCGTGCAAGAAGTGCGGCCACCTGAACGCCCGGCCTATCGGCACGTCCTGCGTCGAGTGGTGCGCCTATGCCAGGGAATGCGTGGGCGCCGAGAAGCTCGAGAAGCTCCTGAAGGCCGCAAAAGGTCAATGATTGACAGGGTTGTTTACGTGACTCCACCCTGCGCAAAATCAGAAGTATATGAGCAAACCGCGGGAAAACGCTTGAACCGCGCTTTCTCAAAAATCAACCCCCCCGGTCTTTCCGTGAGCTCGCAAAAAATTCTTTCCTTCTTGCTATTTCCCGCGTTTTGTACTATCTTTTTCTCCAATGAGCGCTTCGCCTAAAGCAAACGATGAAACGAGGCCCTGCCCCCGGGAAGTTCTCGATCTCATAGAACGGTTCGACCGGAACCGCGAGGCGTACAAGTCAGGCCAATACAACGAAATGCAGCTCCGGCAGGAGTTCCTCGATCCGTTCTTCGCGGCCCTGGGCTGGGACATGAACAACCAGCAGGGTTATGCCGAGGCCTACAAAGACGTGATCCACGAGGACTCGATCAAGGTCGGCGCGGACACCAAGGCCCCGGACTACTGCTTCCGCATCGGCGGCGCGCGCAAGTTCTTTCTGGAAGCAAAGAAGCCCTCGGTCTACATTAAAGAAGATATATCACCGGCCTTTCAGCTTCGCCGCTACGCCTGGTCCGCCAAACTTCCGTTAAGCATCCTTACTGATTTCGAAGAGTTCGCCGTCTACGACGCCCGCATCAAGCCGGAAAAGACCGACAAGGCGTCGAACGCGCGTATTCATTACTTCACCTATAAGGAATACGAAAAGCAGTGGAGCCTTATCTCGTCCGTGTTCTCCCGCGAGGCAGTGCTCAAAGGCTCGTTCGACAAGTATGCGGAGAAAAGCAGGCTCAAGAAAGGCACGGCCACGGTAGACGACGCTTTTCTGAAAGAGATCGAAGACTGGCGCGACATGCTCGCGCGAAACATCGCAATCCGAAACCCGGACCTCTCCCAGCGAGAGCTTAACTTCGCTGTCCAGCGCACCATTGACCGCATCGTGTTCCTGCGCATCTGCGAAGACCGGGGAATAGAGGAATATGGCAGGCTCCAGACGCAGTTGAACGGCACGAACGTCTATAAACGGCTTGCGCAGCTTTTCAGCCAGGCAGATGACCGGTACAACTCCGGCTTGTTCCATTTTCAGAAGGAAAAAGACCGGCACGAAGAACCGGACAAACTCACCCCGAATATCTCCATTGACGATAAGCCGCTCAAAGACATCATCAACCGGCTCTATTATCCTGAAAGCCCTTACGAGTTCTCCGTCCTCTCCGCCGATATTCTCGGCCAGGTGTACGAGCAGTTCCTCGGCAAGGTCATTCGCCTCACCGCAGGGCATCAGGCGAAGGTGGAGGAAAAGCCCGAGGTCAGAAAAGCCGGCGGCGTTTATTACACGCCGAAGTATATTGTGGATTACATCGTGAAGAATACGGTGGGGCGGTTGTTGGGGGTCGGGGATCGGGGATCGGAGGGAACAAATGCCAATTCAGACATACAGGGATCTGGAAGTCTGGCAGGAAGCGATGAATCTGACAATAGAGGTCTATCGCTTGACGAAAGCATATCCAAAGGAAGAGATTTACGGGTTGACCAGTCAAACGCGGAGGGCAGCAGTCTCAATCCCGGCCAACATAGCGGAGGGACACAGTCGAAAATCGAAAAAGGAATTTCATCATCACGTATCGATAGCGCGGGGCTCACTGGGGGAGCTGGAAACACATTTGCTGATAGCCAACAGGCTGGAGTATCTGCCGAAGCAGGACTTAGACAAGGTCTGGGAAATAACCCAGCGAGTAGGGCGCTTGACCAACGGTCTGCTTCGCTCCCTCCGACCCCCGAGCCCCGACAACTGACCCCCAAACAGGCTTCTCGTTTGAAGATTTTAGACCCGGCCTGCGGGTCCGGTTCATTTCTGCTCGGCGCATATCAATATCTTCTCGACTGGCATTTGAAATGGTACATGGACAATGAACCTGAGAAATGGGCCAAGCAGAAGAATCCAGCGATATATCGGGGATCGGTAGTCGGGGATCAGGGATCGGGAATGGATCGGTCGTCGGGGATTGGGGATCAGGGATCGGGAACTGCCGTGCCGACCGCCGCCAACCGACCCCCGACCCCCGTCAACTGGCATCTCACTACAGCGGAGAAAAAGCGCATTCTCCTGAACAACATCTACGGCGTTGACATCGACTCCCAGGCTGTCGAAGTGACAAAGCTGTCGTTGCTCCTGAAGGTTCTCGAAGGCGAGAGCAACCAGACCCTTGCGAACCAGCTCCGCATATTCCATGAACGCGCGCTGCCCGACCTCGGCGACAACATCAAGTGCGGTAACTCACTCATCGGCCCGGATTTTTACCAGCAGCAGACCATGCTGGACGATGAGGAGCGGTATCGCGTGAATGTTTTCAACTGGGAAAAAGAATTTCCGCACATCTTCTCACCCTCACCCCGCGCGGGAGAGGGCCGGGGTGAGGGGGGCTTCGACGCGGTGATAGGAAATCCGCCTTGGGGAGCGGAGTACAATCAAGATGAAAAAGAATATTTACGCACTAAATATGAGAATATACACGTTAGAACGCCTGAGTCTTTCAACTATTTTGTTGGTCAAATGTGGATGTGTGCAAAACAGCGCGGCGTTGTCGGTCTGATTATGCCGAGTAGTTTCTTGAACCAGCACGAATTTTGGAAAACACGCAAGCTACTTGTGGAATCCTCAACGATTTATCGGATAGCCAATCTTGGCGATGGCGTGTTTCAGAAGGTAACGGCACCCTCTTGTGTAGTTGTATTCGGAGGCGATAAAAGCAAACAGAAGTCTATATATTTGGACTTAAGGAGCGAAGAACGTGCGAGTTTGCCGACAAGTCTCATCGAAGAGCAGGGCGGGCAGGATGCATCGCAAGTTGGCCGCGATTCAGACGCTTTTATTCTGCAAGTTCGCGGCGGTATAAAAATTATTCAGAAGTGTTACCTCTGGCCTACACTTAAGGATATCGCAGAGGATGTTGCTACAGGAATCAGTTCTGGTTTAGATGTTGCGTACGTTTATAAACCAGAGGATATTAGACGGTTGAAATTAGAGAGCAAACTATTGCGCAAGCTGGTAATTGGCGGAGAAATAAACAGATATGTTCTAAATCCAGTATCAGGAAAGAAAATAATATATGCTACGCCCGAAACTAAGATAGAAGATTTTCCAAATTGCGACGCTGCCCTTATTCCACACAAGGACCGTTTAAAGAAGCGTCGTGAAGCGGCTAGCGGTCAGATTCCGTGGTTTTCATTAAACTGGCCTCGACGGAAAAAATTATTCGACGAACCTAAAATAATCATTCGCCAAACATCGGAACGGATTCGCGCATCAATAGATTACGATCAATGGTACTGCTTAAAAAGCGCGATCATTGTGCAATTAAAAGAAAATAGCCAAATAAAATATGAATATTTATTGGCCGTACTAAACTCTCGATTGATGCACTTTTTGTATGACGACTTAGTAGGTGAACAAGCTCGGGTTTTTCCCGAGGTAAAACCCGTTCAATTATTCAAACTACCCATACGCATTATAGACTTCACTGTTTCGGATGAAAAAGCCCGTCACGACAAAATGATTTCCCTCGTCGAACAAATGCTTTCGCTCAATAAGCAATTGCCTGAGGTCAAAACCGACCACGAAATAACCGCCCTTCAGCGCCAGATCGACGCCACGGATCGGCAGATTGATCAGTTGGTGTATGAGTTGTACGGCCTCACGAAAGAAGAGGTAAAAATTGTGGAGGGGGAGAAGGGGGCCGTGCAGTGAGTCCCTTGTATTTCCCCCGAATCGTCGTAGCGACATACCGGAGCTATGGAATATGAGTGA
>JANONA010000034.1:0-1719 GCA_031420575.1 Nitrospirota bacterium
TTCGGACGCGTCCCAGAAAAGGCAGTCCATGCAGGAAGTGGACGTGATGATCCGCAGAAGGGCGCAGGCAGGGGCAAAGATCATTGTCGTGAATCCCGAGAACACGGATATTGCCTCCCATCAGAACGCCATCCATCTCCAGCTCAGGGAAGGGACCGATACGGTCCTCCTGGCGGGACTTATGAGCGCGGCGATCACCGAGGGCGCAACTTCCTCCGCGAAGGGACTTGATGCGCTGAAAAAATCGTTAATAAGCGTTGATCAGGCCGCATCCGGCTCCGGCGTGTCCGCTGAACTGATCACGAATGCCGGCAAGGCGTTTGCCGCGGCCAAACAGGCGGTTGTAGTCATCGGTACGGGTGTATCGGCGAACGAAGACGCATCGCTCCAGGCGCTGAACCTTGCGCTGCTCAGGAACGCGGGCGTCCTGCCCATCATGATCGAGGCGAATGCCCTGGGCGTGATGCGGATGGGGTGCCTGCCGGATATGGCGCCGGGCCATGCAAAGGTCAAGAAGCCGGGAAAGGGCTACCGCGATATGCTGTCCGGCATGAAGGCGCTCTATCTCTCCGGCAATGTTCCTGATGCAGGTTTCAAGTCCGATTTCCTGATCGTCCAGACGAGCCACATGACGGATCTTGCAAAGAAGGCCGATCTCGTGCTGCCCATGGCAGCGCTGTACGAAAAGGCCGGGACCATCGTGAACACCTACGGGACCGCCAAAACGTTCACGCAGGCGCATGAAGCCGAAGGGGAGGCGAAGGATGGGACTGAGATTGCAGCGGAGCTCTCGCTGCTCGTCAGCAAGACCAAGGGTTTTAAACAGAAGGACGCGGCTGCGGGAGCGAAGAAGGTGAAGGCCGGGAAGCTCGGGACAGGCTCTTTCAGCCCGGTTGCGGCCAAGGCGGCGAAGCCGTATGCGGTCTCGACCTCGGCGATTCTCAGGGGTATAAACAACGGCTTGCTTTCAGGCTCGGCGGTAATCAAGATAATGGCGGCCAAAGAGCCGGCTATTCATGGAGGAAAGTTTTCATGAAGACAATCAAGGTTGCGAGCGAAGTTTCCCAGCAGGTTATCGAATGGGCCGAAGAACACAAAATGGAGACTTGCATAGACCGGGCGGCGAAGCTCAAGCCCTGCCCCCTGGGCGAGGAAGGGGCGTGCTGCAAGGTTTGCCACATGGGCCCGTGCAGATTTGCCGGCGCTAAGAAGGAAGAGGTAAGGGGCGTCTGCGGAGCCGACGTGGACACGGTGGCGGCCAGGAACTTCCTCCGCATGGTGGCGGCCGGAACCGCGGCCCACTCCGACCATGCGCGGGATATGGTCTTCACGCTCCTTGCCGTTGCCCGGGGCGAGGCAAAGGACTTTGAGATCAAGGATTGGAAAAAGCTCTACCGTGTTGCCGGGTTCCTCGGCGTCGAGTTCGAGGGCAGGGACAGGATGAAGGTGGCCGAGGAAGTGGCCCTCAAGTATATCGAGCACTTCACCCAGCAGAAGGGCGAGCTCCCCTACTTCCACCGGGCGCCCAAGAAGACCCAGGAGCGCTGGAGAAAATGGGGTGTGATGCCCAGGGGAATCGATCGCGAGATCGTCGAGGCCCTCCACCGGACGAACATCGGCGTGGACGAGGACCCGGAAAACATCATGTCCGGAGTCGCCAGAACGGGTCTCGCGGACGGCTGGGGCGGGTGCATGATCTCCACGGACATTACCGACATC
>JANONA010000035.1:0-1941 GCA_031420575.1 Nitrospirota bacterium
GCCCGCCCAGGGGGTTCGGGCGGTCGAGTACGATGATGGATTTTCCCGCTTCACGGCAGGCCCGCATGCAGAGTTCCAGAGTCCAGATGAAGGTGTAGTAGCGGCTGCCCACGTCCTGCAGATCGATCACGAGCGCGTCAACATTGGCGAGCATCTCGGGCAGGGGTTTGCGTGTCTTTCCGTAAAGGCTGTAAATCGGCAGGCCCGTGGCAGGGTCGCGGAACCCTTCCCACTCAATCATGTTGTCCTGCGTCTGGCCGTGAATGCCATGCTGGGGGCCGAAGAGTGCGGTGAGCTTGAACTTTTTTGAGCTCCGGCAGACGGAGACCGCGTGGTCGAGCTTGCGGTTTACCGACGCGGGATGCGCCACGAGCCCGACGCGCGCGTTTTTCAAGTCCTTGGGCCAGAGGGTGTGAACGAGCTCGAGGCCGGTCATGACTGAACGATTTTTCGTCGCCATGCGCGGATTATAGTAAGTCTTCTGATGAATAGCAACAGGATAATTCACGTGATGGCGATGCAAATTTTACAGCCTGTCTCCGGTCCCGCCTTCCGTCATCTTCCCCGGATCGAGCAGGCGGTCCAGTTCTTCTTTTGACAGATCGGTCATTTCCGCGGCCACGTCCTTCAGCGACCGCCCCTCGGCGTATGCCTTCTTCACGATTTGCGCGGCTTTGTCATAACCAATGACCGGATTCAATGCCGTCACGAGAATGGGATTCTTGTCCACTAATCCGGAGATGCGTTCCCGATTCACCGTGAATCCGGCGATTGCCTTATCCGCCAGGAGGCGTGACGCGTTCCCGAGCACGGTAATAGACTGGAGCAGGTTGTGCGCGATGACCGGCAGCATGACATTCAGCTCAAAATTTCCGTGCTGATTGCCGATGGTGATGGTCGTGTCATTCCCCGAGACCTGGGCGCAGACCATCATCATCATTTCACTCATCACGGGGTTCACCTTGCCCGGCATAATGCTCGAGCCCGGCTGGAGCGCGGGGAGCGATATCTCTCCCAGTCCTCCGAGGGGACCGCTGTTCATCCAGCGCAGGTCGTTCGCCATCTTCATGAAGGAAGAGGCGGTTGCTTTCAGTTGTCCGGAGAGTTCCACGGCCGCATCCATGGTCGCCTGGGCCGCGAAGTGGTTGTCCGTTTCAACGAAGGGGATACTGGTGCGGCCCGCGAGTCTGTTGGCCGCGATCTTGCCGAAATTCCGCGGCGCGTTGACGCCCGTGCCAACGGCGGTTCCGCCGATTGCGAGTTTTGCGAGGCGCGGCAGGCACGACTCGATCCGCGCGAGGCCTTGTTCGACCTGAAAAGCCCAACCGCCGATCTCCTGGCTGAGACGGATCGGCATGGCATCCATGAGGTGTGTGCGACCGGTTTTGACGATATCCCCGAATTCAGATTCGCGCCGCTTGAGCGTATCGCGCAGGTGTCGGAGCGCGGGGAGCAGCGCCTCCTGTGTTTCAAGATACGCGCTCACGTGAATGGCGGTGGGAATGACATCGTTCGAGGATTGCCCCCTGTTCACGTGATCGTTCGGATGGACAGCGCCGCCGAGAAGCTGCGCGGCGCGGTTCGCAATCACCTCGTTGGCGTTCATGTTCGTGGACGTTCCCGAGCCGCTCTGAAAAATATCGAGAGGAAAGTGATCGTCCCAGGCGCCTTCCGCCACTTCGAGGGCGGCCAGATGAATGGCCTGGGCGATCGTCGGATCGAGCAGCCCCAGCCCGGCGTTCACTTCAGCGGTAACCGCCTTGATGAGCCCGAGGGAGCGGATGAAGACGCGGGGGAACCGGATGCCGCTTACGGGGAAGTTCAAAACCGCGCGCTGGGTCTGCGCCCCGTAGAGCGCGTCCACGGGGACCTTTACTTCGCCGAGGGAGTCTTTTTCGATACGAAAGTCAGTCATAGTAAAACTCCTGAACAGCGAAGGCG
>JANONA010000036.1:0-2618 GCA_031420575.1 Nitrospirota bacterium
CGTCAGGAGCCTGCATTTTCAACTGTCGACAAATTGTCGACAGTTCAAGTCCATCTTCGCTCTTAACTCTGGTTTTCATCTTAAACCAATAGTCACGAGGATTAACGCTATCTGTTAATGCCCCAACAACATCCACAACCGAAAAATACCATGTTTCCATTTTCTCGTCGTAATAACGACGGATTTGTTTTCCTTCAAAAACAGCCAATGATTTTTCCGGCATCTTCTGTCCCCCTCTTGCACCGTTCTATCCATATTGTCTTATCAACTTCCATTTTTCAATTCCGGCGTGGCCGGGTTAGGGCTGTCGGGATCGACGAAAAGGTCTTGACGCGCTTCCCCAATGCACCGTGAGAACGAGCGGCCCCAATGTTCCCATGCGAAAAAGCCTTTGCCGTGCATAACGTCATATTTCATTTCCTCCCCTCCACAATCGCAATCTCTTCCGGCGTGAGGCCGTAGAGGGCATAGACCATATCGTCGATCTGTTTTGCGAGGGCGGAGGTGTCGGCATTAATCCTTGTAATTTTCATCCGTCTCCCATTTTAAAGGATTGCTGGTGATATATTCCCGGATACGGTTCAGATCAGCCTCATCCCGAATGATGTGCTCGTAATAATTGCGTTGCCAAACGGGGATGCCCTGCCGATCCAGCATACGATTAACAGCAATGGCCGACATCGATTTGAATGCACGAATAACACCACCCAACGTAGGGGCGCTGCTTGCCGCGCCCTTCTGTATTGCCGCGCCCTTCTGTATCGATGCGCCCTTCTGTTTTGCCGTATCCCTGCCTTTTGCGGTCATATCTGTTAAATCATCCGGGACACCAATGCCGGGTATGGGGTACATACGGTGCGAAGACGGAACACCGGGCGGGAGACCAATACCGGGCGCAGCAAGCGGCGCCCCTACGAAAACCACAATCCCGTGTATATGATTCGGCATTATCACTGCTTCATCCAATTCAACTAATGGAAATCTCTCCGGTAATGCCTTCCACAAACCTTGAATCATAGACCCCGCATCATTCAACCGCATTTCACCGCCAACGACATCTCCGAACAGACCTTCCCTGTTTTGCGTGCATATCGTCACAAAGTACGCGCCTGCCTGCGAATAATCATAATCCCTCAGGCGGATTGAACGGCGATGATGAATATCGGCATGGTATGTCATATTTGGCAAATCGTCACGTGATTTTGAATTCATTTTTCGTGTGGGCGTGATTCATCGCGCCCGGTTCCGTGGCGTTGTTTGCGTAGGGGCGCTGCTTGCCGCGCCCTTCTGTTTTGCCGCGCCCTTCTGTTTTGCCGCGCCCTTCTGTTGTATTGCCGTGGTTTTCCGGAAAGGGCGCAGCAAGCGGCGCCCCTACAAATGCAATCATTTTTTCTTCCCCTCCACAATCGCAATCTCTTCCGGCGTGAAGCCGTAGAGGGCATAGACCAATTCATCAACTTCCTTGTCAAGCCGTGCTGCCTCGGAACCGTCGGGATCGGAGAAATATCGTTGGCGTTTGCCGCAAAGCACTTTCAGAACGAACGGCCCTAACCCCAGTCCGCCGTGCGAGTCTCAAATGGACAAAGTACAACAATATAGACCTGACCCCAAGAAGCTCCCAGGGGGAGCTTGGCCGACCAGGCGTAGCGGCGCAGTTGGAACGAAGCGGGGATATCTTCTTTTATGTAAACCGAGGGCTTCTTTGCTTCAAGGAAGAACTTGCGTGTGCCGCCGATGCGGAAGCAGTAGTCCGGGGCCTTGGTGTCCGCGCCGACCTTGATGGAGTCCTCGTGGATCACGTCCTTGTACGCCTCGGCGTAACCCTGCTGGTTGTTCATGTCCCAGCCCAGGGCCGCGAAGAACGGATCGAGGAACTCCTGCCGGAGCTGCATTTCGTTGTATTGGCCGGACTTGTACGCCTCGCGGTTCCGCTCAAAGCGTTCGATCAGATCAGCGATTTCTTTTGGCAGCCCCATCAGCGCTCCACGGTGGAATTAAGTTGAAAAGTATTCCGAGTGTTACAGCTCGATGTATTTCCTGGCCGATGCCCTTTGCCTTGTTCACCCCGTTAGAAAATATGCATATCTCGGCAGAACGTTAATACCAAGGTGAATCGGCGAACGAGCATTGCACTTGACTAGTCTTTGGCCGCGAATCTCTAACAGGGCAAATATTTCAAAACTTTACTACAAGTGACCGTAAAAGTCCAGAAAAGAGATGCGTGAGTGCGCTGTGAAAAAACTCGCCTTGACAACCCTCTTATTCACCGTTTATTATGAAAGCATGACCCATGCGGCATACCAGAAACTGAAGGATTCGGCCCTCAAGCTTGCGCGGTCCCTGCCTCGTCCCTCGTTCTATGACGAGCACGCACCGCACCTGCGCCGCGCCGAAGACACCCTCGGCAAAAACGAGTTTATACTCAAATGTCGCGCCTATCTGGATGAGTCTCTGCTGGAGTGCGCCCACGGGCTCTGCCACTGCGAGGCCGTTGCGCGGGATGCGGGCACGATCGTGCTCGTCGAAACAGGCGCCTTGAACATGAGTCCGTCAGACAGTGAGCCGCTCTTTATCGCGGCCATCGTTGCCGGTCTTCTGCATGACATCAAGCGCAAAGA
>JANONA010000037.1:0-3662 GCA_031420575.1 Nitrospirota bacterium
CAAGGTCCAGATCTGCGGGTTCCTGGAGGAAGAGGCCGGCGACATCAGGAAAGAGCCTTTCTCAAGGATTTGGGAGACGTCGAAGTTGTTCCTGGAAATGCGCGACCTCGATCACTACCACGGCAAGTGCGGCATCTGCGAATACCGCCGGGTCTGCGGCGGCTGCCGCGCACGCGCCTTTGCCATCTCAGGCGACTACCTCGCCGCCGAGCCCTTCTGCACGTATGAGCCGGTGAAAGCGAAGAAATAGTGTCCCGAGAGTATGACGCCGAAACTATCGAACGACGAGTTGCGCTCCCTTGCCGCGGATGTGGCCCGGCTTTCAACGCTCCTTACCCGGGAGCGTGAACGCCTGCCGACTGCCTATCTCGGCGAGGCGCGGCTGCGTAAGGCGTATCTGGCCTATTTTCTTCCGTCGAACAGCTCCAAGATTCACGCCCCGCTGCAAGAGCTGGCCCTTCACCCGAAAAATCCGCTGCTCAAGGAAAAACTGAGGGTCCTCGACATCGGTTCGGGCCCGGGCTCCGCCTTGCTCGGCGTGATGGAATTTTTTGAGCGCCGGGAGCAAAGGCCCCGGCTCGAATTGACCGCCCTGGACCAGGTGGCGGAAAATCTGAAAGAAGCGGAGAAGCTTTTCCTGGCGCACCAGGGCGGATCCGCTTCCGGCGCATCATTCCAGGCGATCCAATCGGGCATCGAAGGCCTTGATCGTCTCGTGCGGGGATCTTTTGAGGTGATCATCCTCTCGAACGTACTGAATGAGCTTTATCATCACGATGAGGAGAGGATCGGCAAGCGGGTCGATATTTTGAGGAACATTATGGGCCGCTTCCTCGCTGACGACGGGAGCTGTATTGTCATCGAGCCGGCGCTCCGTGAGACCTCGCGCGAGATGCTCGAGGTCAGGGACGGCCTGCTGGAGCGGGGTTTTTCCGTCTATTCCCCCTGTCTCTTCAACGGGAAGTGCCCGGCGCTCACGAACCCCAAAGACTGGTGCCATGAAGATATCCCCTGGGACCCTCCCGCGCTGGTGAAGGAGCTCGACACGCTCACGGGGCTTCGCAAGGACTCCCTCAAGTTTTCCTATCTCGTTCTCAGAAAAGACAATCTCTCGCTGAAGGACGGACCTCGTGAGCATTCATTCCGCGTGAAGAGCGAGCCTCTGGTTTCGAAGGGCAAGCGGGAATACTACCTTTGCGGCGAAAATGGACGGCGGCTTGTGACGAGGCAGGATAAGGACCATACTCCCGGGAATGAAGTCTTCGGAACGCTGAAAAGGGGAGACCTTGTCCGCTTTGAGGGGCTGATCGATGAGGGGAAACGGTTTAAGGTTGGAAGGGAAACGGTGGTGAGCCTTGCGTTGTAGTTGGTTCTTGCCTTTGGCCTTGCCATGCCGTATTATTCCGTTCCTATGAGCAGATACCGACCTCCCCAAATACCGGGTTCCAAGTATATTACGCCTGAAGGCAAGAAGCGCCTGGGCGACGAGTTCGAGTTTCTCTGGCGGGGAAAGCGGCCTGAAGTGACCGCGGCGCTTGCGGCTGCCGCTGCCGAGGGCGACCGGTCCGAGAACGCCGAGTACCTCTATCGGAAGAAGCAACTGCGCGAGATCGACAGCCGCATCCACCATCTCAAGAACCGGCTGGAGCATATTGTCGTCGTTGACAGCGCGCCGACCGATCCGGCACGGGTGTTCTTCGGCGCCTGGGTGCGGCTTGAGGATGACGAGGGCAACGTCAGTGAGTACCGCATCGTGGGGCCTGATGAGTTCGACCCGACCCGGAACCTGATCAGCATGGACGCGCCCATGGCCCGGGCCCTGATGAAGAAAGCCGAGGGCGACGAGGCGCTCGTCAAGCGTCCGAAGGGCGATACGGTGTTTACGATCGTGAGTGTGCAGTACAAGCCCTTTGCGTAAAGGCTTATTTTGCCGCGGAGGACGCGGAGGTTAAGAACTATGAACCTCATTCTTCTTTTTCAAGACGATTTCGTGGATAACACCGCTGTCGTGCGCCTCCAGGGCCGCCGCCTCAAACACGTCCTCGAAGTGCATCGCGCTTCAATCGGCGATGAGCTCTGTGTCGGTGTTTTGAACGGACGAATCGGCTTCGGGAAGGTCGTGCGTCTGAGTCAATCAGTCCTGGAGATGGAGGTTCGGCTCGAGCGTCCGCCGCCTGCCGCGCTTCCCCTGACGCTCATCCTCGCGCTGCCGAGGCCCAAGGCGCTCAGGCGGGTGCTGCGGTCCGTCAGCGCCATGGGCGTGAAGCGGATCATACTGCTCAACTGCTTCCGGGTGGAGAAGAGCTTCTGGCAGAGTCCCTTCCTTCGTCCAGAGGCATTGAACGAACAGGTGGTCCTCGGTCTCGAACAGGCGCGCGACACCGTCCTCCCCGAAGTCCTGTTGCGACCGTTGTTCAAGCCCTTTGTTGAGGATGAGCTGTTGGAAATGATCACCGGAACGCTTCCGCTGGCTGCCCATCCGATTGCCGCAACTCCCTGTCCGCGCGACGTCAAGCGCGCCGTGACCCTCGCCATCGGTCCCGAAGGCGGCTTTATCCCCTACGAGATGGAAAAGCTCGTTGCAGCCGGATTTACCGTTGTTCACGCGGGAGAGCGCATCCTGAGCGTCGAGACAGCGGCGCCGGCATTGATTGCGAGGCTGTTTTGACGGGCTAAAGGAGCGTTATGATAACCGTTACCAACACCATAGCTCTCGACGAGAGCGAGATCCAGCTCCACTTCGTCCGCGCTTCGGGCCCCGGCGGCCAGAACGTGAACAAGGTCTCCACGGCCGTGCAGCTCCGGTTCGACGTGGGGAATTCCCCGTCACTCCCGGGTGATGTGCGCACACGCCTCATCCGGCTGGCAGGCAGGCGCGTTACCCAGGACGGCATTCTGCTCATCGAGGCGCGTCAGCACCGCACACAGGAGCGGAACCGCGAGGACGCGATCGCGCGGTTAGTCGAGCTTATTCGGAAGGCGACCGAGAAACCGAAGCCGAGGAAGAAGACGAGACCGTCACTGGCTTCGAAGGAGCGGCGGATCGAGAGCAAGAAGCAGAGGGGCAAGACCAAGCGGATGCGGAAAGCGGCTTATCCTTCGGAAGGATAGGGCAGGGGGCGGAAGAAGTTCAAAGTTCGGAGTTCAGAGTACAGACGAACAGCCTCGAACTATCGGGGATTTCACTTTGAACTATGAACTCCGAACTTTGAACTATGAACTCCGAACTTTGAACTATGAACTCCGAACTTTGAACTCCTAACCTTATGGCGCAGCCGTGGCAAACAATAGGCAAGGAAGATACCGCGGACGGCATTATAGAGTTGCGTAAGCGCGGCGAGCGCGACTTTTTGATCCTCATCAACAACCGCGTGCTCATGAACAGCAGCGCGAGCCGCTCCGAGGCAGCCCTCGGCACGCTTGCCTGCGGGAAAGCGGCAACGCGCCCCCGGCCGCGGGCGCTCATCGGCGGTCTGGGCATGGGGCTCACCTTGCGGGCAGCGCTCGATTCCCTGCCTGCCGCGGCGGAAGTCGTTGTCGCTGAGCTGAACCCGGTCGTGGTCACGTGGTGCCGGGGTCCTCTTGCGGAGCTTACGAAGAGCGCTGTGGACGACCCGCGGGTCACGGTTGTAATCGATGATGTCTCGGCGGTGATCGCAAAA
>JANONA010000038.1:0-3813 GCA_031420575.1 Nitrospirota bacterium
CGGTTTGAATTTTTTCAGGCAGAGAAGATTTATCGAACCGCGGTTGATGACGCGGTAAGAGAACAGGGCGGCGTTGTGAAGATGGAAGACGTGCCCTATTGGCTTGAAATAGATACCCGCCCGTATATGCGCGCCCGGCACGGACTGGGGCTGTCTCTCATGCAGCTTCACCGATATGAAGAAGCGCTCCGGGAATTCGAGATCCTGATGGACCTGAATGCGAACGATAGTATGGGGGTTAGGTTCCTCCTGGGTGATGTTTATCATTTTACGGGAAACCTTGAAAAAGCCGAACAATGCTACCGGGAGTACGAAGATGTTGAGTCGCAGTACGGTCATGCGCTGCTACAGAACTTTTTAGGGAAAGAAGCCACGGCAGCAGGTATGCTGATTAAGTGCTTGAAGACCGCTCCTTTTGTCGCGCATATTCTCCGACTCTATCTCAAGAAGTTCGATTTTTGGAAGGAGCGAGGATTGTTCAAGTACGGCGACTTGCCGTTTTTGCTTCTTCACCGGAACGCCATGATGGCTGTCTGGGATGAAATGCTTCCTCTTATGACGGGCAGGCAGGCGTATCATGATTTTGAATCAGCATATCACTATTGCAACCTGAACGCGCCCCTCTGGCTGAAATATGAAGGTTCTCCGTTATTTCTGCAAAAGGCCATGGACGCCGCTAAGGTGAGGTCATGACGAAATACGACCTTTATAAACTCTTAAAAGAAGAACTCGGCAACGGTTCTAAGGACCTCGTGACCCGGCCCTCGGGCCAGGCGATTCGGGAGCGGATCGAGCGGGATATTGAAAACGAGGCAAACGGAGCTGTTGTCGCCCTTGATTTCTCGAAGATCGGGGTGATCGACTATTCCTGCGCCGATGAGATCGTGACAAAGCTCGTTTCGCGGCTGCTCTCGGGCGAGTATGGGGACAAGTATCTTCTCCTCATCGGACTGAATGAAAACCAGAAGGAAAACATCGAAGTCGCGCTGGAACGCAAGGATCTGGCAATCATGGCCGAAATGCGGGACAACAACCGAGTTGTTTTGGGAAATCTGAATAATTATCTTAAGGACACGCTCGACTTTATCGTGAAAAAAAAGAAAGCCACCTCCAAAGATCTCTCGGACGCCAGGAAGTTTGAACCGAACACGAGCGGCACCCGGCTTTTGAACCTCCATAAGAAACGGCTCGTGAAAAGGGTGGAAGAGGCGAGGGCGGATGGGAAAATATGGGTATATGAGCTTTTGTGAAAATCAATTTTCATTGACTGTATGCGCATTGCAATGATACAATACAATTCTGTCCGATACTCGCACCTTACAGGGTGCCTACTTTGAATTATGATGCAAGACTGACGAAGATATGCGCGCTGAAATCATAGTCACGGGCACCGAACTGCTGTCGGGCAGTGTGCTCGACACGAACTCCCTTTACCTTTCGGAAGAGCTCATGCTCATCGGCCTTGAGACCGCGTTCAAGACGGTGGTGGGGGACGATGAAAAGGACATGGAAGAGGCGCTTCGGAGGTCCATGGGCAGGGTGGAAGCCGTGATCGTTACCGGCGGGCTCGGACCGACGGAGGATGACGTCACCCGCAAGGTCATCGCAAAGATCGTAAAAAAACGTCTGGTCCTGAACGAGGACGCGCTGAAGGCCATTCATGCCCGCCTTATCGGCAGGGACTATGCAACGTCGAACGACCGGCAGGCGCTGGTTCCCTCGGGTGCGAGGCTCCTTCAGAACCCCGTCGGCATTGCGCCGGGTTTTTTTATCGACGAAGAAGGCCTGTTCATTGCCGTTCTTCCGGGTGTTCCGAAAGAGCTGCGGGCCATGTTCAGCGAGGGGCTCAGGCCCATACTCGAAGAGCGGTTCGGCGGCAAGACGTTCATCCGGCGGAGGGTAGTGCGCACCTGCGGCATGTCCGAGTCGGCGGTGAACCAGGCGATCCAGGATACGCTGAAACGCGGCGTCCCGGTCGTTGGGCTCACGGCAAAGGAAACGGGTGTGGATATTCGCGTCATTGCTCGCGAGTCCAGCGCTGAACAGTCACAGGCGCGGGTGGACAGGACCGAAGCAATGATACGGGAAAAGCTCGGCGATGCGGTGTACGGTGTGGATGGCCAGGAACTGGAAGAGGTGGTCGGCGCTCTCCTGAAGCAGCGAAGGCTCAAACTTGCCGTTGCCGAATCATGCACCGGTGGCTTGATCGGCGGACGAATCACGAGCATTGCGGGAAGTTCCGAGTATTTCGAGCGTGGCGTGGTGGCGTACAGCGATCTTTCCAAGACCGAGCTGCTCGGTGTGCCGCGGGACCTGATCGAGCGGCATGGCGCGGTCAGCAGCGAGGTTGCCGCTGCCATGGCCCTGGGGATACGGCAGGCCGCGCGCGCGGACCTGGGACTTGCGGTCACCGGTATTGCAGGACCCGGCGGCGGAACGGAACAGAAGCCGGTGGGGCTGGTCATCATTGCGCTCGCAACGATACAGGGAGTTAAAACCGTGGAACACCGTTTCCTCGGCGACCGGGAGCAGGTGCGGTTGAAGGCTTCGCAAATGGCGCTCGATATGGTGAGGATGTATCTGATTGGATAGGAGACAGTAGACAGAAGACAGACTATTGTGTATGAAGGGGAATATATTGTGATTGTGTGATTTTGAGATTAAATCGGGAGGAGACGGGACATGGCTGATAAGGACAAGTTGAAGGCGTTGGAACTGGCGGTGGGCCAGATCGAGAAACAGTTCGGCAAGGGCTCCATCATGCGGTTAGGCAGGGAGGAAGCGCCCGCGGGGATTCCCGCGATATCCACCGGGTCCCTGGGTCTGGACATCGCCCTCGGCGTGGGCGGCGTGCCTCGCGGCAGGATCGTCGAGATCTACGGGCCCGAGTCCTCGGGCAAGACAACGCTGGCGCTCCACATCATCGCCGAGGCCCAGAAGGCGGGCGGCCAGGCCGCCTTCATTGATGCGGAGCATGCGCTTGATGTGACGTATGCGCGCAAACTCGGCGTGCGCACCGACGACCTCCTCATCTCCCAGCCCGACACCGGCGAGCAGGCGCTCGAGATCACTGAAACGCTCGTGCGGAGCGGCGCTATCGATGTGATCGTTGTCGATTCCGTTGCGGCGCTCACGCCGCGGGCCGAGATCGAAGGAGAAATGGGCGATGCGCACATGGGGCTCCAGGCCCGGCTCATGAGCCAGGCGCTCAGAAAGCTCACCGGCGCGATCAGCAAGTCAGCGACGACGCTCATTTTCATCAACCAGATCCGCATGAAGATCGGCGTGATGTTCGGGAACCCCGAGACCACGACGGGCGGCAACGCGCTCAAGTTCTACGCCTCGGTGCGGCTCGATATCCGCAAGATAGCGGCCATCAAAGAGGGCGAGGAAGTGACCGGCAGCAGAGTGAGGGTCAAGGTGGTAAAGAACAAGATCGCACCGCCGTTCCGGTCAGCCGAATTCGACATTATGTTCAATGAAGGCGTTTCAAAGATCGGCGAGATCATCGACATCGGCGCGGAAAAAAATATCGTGGAAAAAAGCGGGGCCTGGTTCTCCTACAGCGGCACGCGGATCGGACAGGGCAGGGAGAACGTGAAGACGTTCCTCCATGACCATCCCGAGATGGCCGCGGAGATCGAGGTCAAAGTGCGGCAGGCCGCCGGGCTGGGCGGTTCCGGCGTCTCTGCTCCGGAGAGTGCGACGGCAATAATAGAGAAGGACGCCGCATTGCCCGCGGAGAAACCGGCGAAATCATCAAAAGGGAAATAGCGGGAATGGAGTGCACGGGGAGATATCCATGAATCTGAA
>JANONA010000039.1:0-16736 GCA_031420575.1 Nitrospirota bacterium
CTCTGCGCACTCAAAAGGTGACTGCTACAAGTCTTATAATTTTTCAAAATCAAACTCACGAGAACACGGAGAATAAAAGGGTTTCCAAGGTTTTTATACTCAAGATTTATCTCTGTGGCCTCTGTGGTTTGCAGTTTTTAGATTTTACGTTTCGCTCGGTTTTTCCGCAAGAAGCCGCCTGGCTTCCGCAACAATTTTATCGTCCACCTTCACTCCGAGTCCAAGTCCCATCCCGGTGAGAATCTCTTTTATTTCGTTCAGCGATTTCCTGCCGAAATTTTTAGTCTTCAACATCTCGCTCTCGGTCTTCTGCACCATCTCCGCGATAGTCTCAATCCCCGCATTCTTCAGGCAGTTCGCCGCCCGTACCGAAAGCTCCAGCTCGTTCACACTGCGAAGAAGATTTTCATTAAAGGACGGCGCCTTTTTGATTTCCTCTTCTATCGCCGGGGGCTCTTCCTCCTCCTCGGGCAGATGTATAAAGATGGACAGATGGTCTTTGAGCAGCTTTGACGCGTGCGCAATTGCGTCATCCGGCCGCATGCTGCCGTCAGTCCAGACTTCGAGCACAAGCTTGTCGTAGTCCGTTTCCTGTCCTACGCGGGCGTTCTCCACCTTGAAATTTACCTTGCGAATCGGTGAGAATATGGAGTCAATCGGAATAACGCCGATCGACTGTCCCGGCTCCTTGTTTTTGTCCGATGAAACATACCCCCTGCCGCGGCGAGCCCGCATTTCAAGCTCAAGCTTACCGTTCTTATCGATCGTTGCGAGATGAAGTTCCGGGTTCAGAATCTCCACCTCCGCGTCCGCCTCGATGTCCTTTGCGGTAACCTCTCCCGCGCCTTTCGCCTTCAGAGAAAGCGTCTTGGGCTTATCAGTATGGAGCTTGAGCCTGATCTCCTTGAGGTTAAGAATCAGGTCCGTGGTGTCTTCGACAACGCCCGGGATGCTTGAAAACTCGTGCTGCACACCGGAGATTTTTAACGAGGTGATCGCGGATCCTTCGAGCGACGAAAGCAGTACGCGGCGCAGCGAATTGCCCAGCGTCATCCCAAAACCACGCTCCAGCGGCTCCGCCGTGAACTTACCGTACGTGTCGGTTATTTTTTTAGGATCATACTGAAGTTTTTTCGGCATCTGGAAATCTTTTGCTTTTTTGAGCATTGTTCCTCCATAACGGAGTGAAAAATCGGCCAGAGGACTGAAAAACCCAGGGCGGCACTGAAACACAACTGCCCCGCAGTCCACGGAATATTTTCACCTTCGGTATTAAACTTACTTCGAATAGAGCTCTACCACGAGCTGTTCTTTTACCGTAGGCATCGTCGATTCATCTCTCGCCGGCAGTGCCAGCACCTTACCCTTAAACTGTGCCTTGTCGATCTCCAGCCAGGTCGGGAAACCACGCTTCTCAAGCGCCGTCAGGGTCTGCTGTATATGCGCAATACTCCGGCTCTTTTCCCGCAACTCCACTACGTCTCCAGCCTTGAGCAGGTAAGAGGGGATGTTTACCTTTTTGCCGTTCACGAGCATATGCTCGTGCCGCACGAGCTGCCGAGCTTCCTTCTTGGAACCGGCAAAGCCCATTCTCTGCACAACGTTATCCAGCCGTCTTTCAAGGAGTTGCAGAAGGTTGTCGCCCGTAACGCCCTTCATCCGCTCGGCCTTCTCAAAATAGCCGCGAAACTGACGCTCCAGCACACCGTAAACGCGCCGAATTTTCTGTTTTTCCCTGAGCTGCACACAATATTCAGACTGCTTGATTCTCGCCTGACCATGTTGTCCCGGCGGATAGCTTCTTCTGGTAATCCCGCACTTATCCGTGTAGCAGCGCTCAGCCTTCAGAAAGAGCTTTGTCCCCTCTCTCCTGCAGAGCTTACAGACTGATCCTATATACCGTGCCACATAAACCTCCTGATCTAAAACACCAAATCGTAACATTCAAATCTCAAATACATTCCAGGCTCCAATAATCAAGTTCCAAAGTTTGGAACATGGTGATTTGGAGCTTAGATATTATTTGGAATTTGTGATTTGTAATTTGTAATTTGTTTTTTAAACCCTTCTTCGTTTCGGCGGCCTGCACCCGTTATGCGGGATCGGTGTTACATCCTTGATCACCACGATCTCGAGCCCCGTAGCCTGGATCGCCCTGATTGCTGATTCCCTGCCCGTGCCCGGACCCTTGACGTATACCTCAACCTGCCTCATGCCGTGCTCCATTGCCTTTTTGGCGGCCGCCTCCGCGGCCAGCTGTGAGGCAAAAGGAGTGCTCTTCCTCGAGCCTTTAAATCCCTTGCTGCCGGAGCTCGACCAGGTGATCACGTTCCCGGAGGTATCGGTAATCGTAACAATCGTGTTGTTAAAGGAAGCATGGATATGGGCTATGCCATTTGCTACATTCTTTTTTTCTTTACCCTTCTTTGCCATCTGCTCTCCAGTGCGTGTGATATCGCCTCTGGTCCGGGTTTTCACCATACCAGAGCAACGCTATTTCCTTGTTGCCTTTTTACTTCTTCAAAAGGGCCTTCTTTTTTCCCTTGCCTGACATCGCTGATTTCTTCGGTCCTTTTCGCGTCCGGGCGTTGGTCTTTGTCCGCTGTCCCCTTGCCGGCAGGCCCCTGCGATGTCTCAGTCCGCGGTAACTGCCGACGTCCATCAACCGTTTGATGTGCATCGTCACATCCCTGCGGAGGTCCCCCTCCACCGTGTAATCCCGGTCGAGGATAGTGCGGATCTTCACGATATCCGATTCGGTGAGATTATTGCTCTTGGTATTCGGATCAATGCCCGACTCGGCAAGAATCTTCTTTGCGGAGGTCGGCCCTATCCCGAAAATATAGGTAAGCGAAATCACTACTTTTTTGTCTTTTGGTAAATCCACACCGGCAATTCGTGCCACGGTTCCTCCTGTACACCAAATCCGAATTTCTAATATCGAAATGCTAAACCGCGAAATGTTTAGGATTTCAAATTTCGGATTTCGATATTGTTGTTCTTATCCCTGCCGTTGCTTGTGGCGCGCAATTTCGCATATTACGCGTACGATGCCCTTGCGGCGAATGACCGTACACTTGGGACAAATTTTACGTACTGATGAGCGAACTTTCATATCCTGTTACTTCCATTCTTTTTCAGTAATCTTCGCGCCGGATAAAACCTGCCGGGATGTTATTTGAACCGATAGGTGATCCTGCCTCTGGTCAGGTCATAGGGTGTAAGCTCCACGGTCACCTTGTCGCCGGGGAGTATTTTAATAAAGTGCATCCGCATCTTACCCGATATGTGCGCCAGTATTTTATGCCCGTTCTCCATCTCAACCCGGAACATGGCATTGGGAAGTGTTTCCAGCACCGTGCCCTGCACTTCTATGGAATCTTCTTTCGCCATATCCTCACTATTTCTTCGTCAGTATCCACGGCCCGTCGGGCATTACCGCTATCGTGTGCTCAAAATGCGCTGAAAGGCTTCCATCAACGGTAACGGCCGTCCAATTATCTTCCTGAACAACCGTCGTGCCGCCGCCGACATTTACCATCGGCTCAATTGCCAGAACCATACCCGGTTTCAGCCGCAGCCCCTGTCCCGGCACGCCGAAATTCGGGATTTGCGGGTCCTCATGTAAACTTCTTCCAATCCCATGTCCGACAAATTCCCGGACGACAGAGCATCCGTTTGATTCCACATAACGCTGTATGGCATGTGAAATATCATATAACCGGTTGCCTGCCTTTGCCTGAGCTATCCCGCGGAGAAGCGATTCCTCCGTAATCATCATCAGACGTTCAGCCTCCGGCGTTATCGTTCCCACCGGTATGGTTATTGCCGCATCGCCGTAGAAACCGTCAACGATCGCTCCCACGTCAACGCTGACAATATCGCCCTGTTTGAGAACAACGTCCTTCGACGGAATGCCGTGAATAACCTCGTTGTTCACTGAAGTACAGAGCGTCTTGGGATATCCCCGATAGCCTTTGAACGCGGGCTTCGCTCCCGCGGCGAGGATGAACCGTTCGGCAAATTCATCCAGCGCTTGAGTAGTACGCCCCGGTCGAATCATTCCGCGGATACCGTCCAGTACATCCGCGACAATCAAACAGGCTTTCCGTATCTTCTCGATCTCCTGAAGGGACTTGAGAATGATCATGGCGCTTCCCCGCTGTTACCGTCGCCCTTTGATCGTAACGCCTTTCAGGAAACCTCCGTAATGCCTTTGAATTAAGTGCGACTCTATCTGCGACGCGGTGTCAAGCGCAACGCCGATCACGATCAGGAGCGCCGTGCCTCCAAAATAAAACGGCACGTTGAAAAATTCGTAAAAAATGTCCGGCAGAACACAGACCGCGGCAAGATAGAGCGCGCCGCCCAGCGTGATGCGGGTCAGCACACGATACAGGTAGTCGGATGTTTTCTTGCCCGGCCTGATGCCGGGGATGAAACCGCCGTACTTTTTCAGGTTCTCGGCGATATCAACCGGGTTGAACACGATTGCCGTGTAAAAGTATGCGAAAAAAATGATCATTGCAACATAGATGGTCGTATAGAGCATCTTGCCGGGTGAAAGCTGCTGTGCAATGGATTGTATCCAGTCCACCTGCGCAAACCCCGCGATCGTCGCCGGAAACAGTAATATCGAGGATGCGAAGATCGGCGGGATCACCCCCGCGGAATTTATTTTCAGCGGCAAATGCGTGCTCTGTCCCTTATAAATCTTCCTGCCGACCATACGCTGCGCGTACTGCACGGCGATCTTTCTTTGGCCGCGCTCCATGACAACGATTGCGGCGATGATCGTGACGACCAGGACCACTATCAACGCTACCAGGAAATACGGAATTTCACCGGATCGGGCAAGCTGGAACGTATTTTCCACGGCGCTGGGAAAACCGGCGACAATACCCGCAAAGATGATGAGCGAGATGCCGTTGCCGATTCCGCGTTCGGTAATCTGCTCGCCAAGCCACATGATGAACGTCGTGCCGGCCGTAAGCGTGATCATCGTGATGATCCGAAACGACCAGCCCGTTGATTCCACGAAGGCGCCGTCTCCCATCGTCTCGATGCCGACCGCCATCCAGAACGATTGAAAACTGGCAATCGCCACCGTTGCGTAGCGCGTATACTCGGTAATCTTTTTCCGGCCCGCCTCGCCCTCTTTGGCAAGCGCCTGCAGTCGGGGAATCACCACGGTAAGAAGCTGGAACACGATCGACGCCGTAATATACGGCATGATTCCGAGAGCAAAAATAGTGACCCTTGAAAGCGCCCCGCCGGAGAACATGTCAAAAAAACCCATGAGCCCCGATGCCGCCTGGTGCAGGTACTGGCTCAGCGCCTCGCCCTGTATCCCCGGCGTGGGAATGTGCGCTCCTATACGGTAGACCGCAAGCATAAGGAGCGTGAAAACAATCCGTTTCCTGAGCTCGGGAATATTAAATATGTTCTGCAGGCCGGTGAACAAGGGCTAGATTACCTCGGCCTTCCCGCCGGCGGCTTGGATTTTCTCAACCGCGCTCTTGCTGAACTTGTGCGCGCGCACGGTAAGCTTCGCCTTCAATTCACCCATACCAAGCACTTTCACCCCGGTCTTCATATCTTTAATCAGGCCTTTCCGCATGAGCGTCTCCGGCGTAATAGGATCAGCGCCGGACATCAATTCGAGGTCCTGGAGGTTCACCACGGAATATTCTTTCCGGAAAATATTGGTAAACCCCCGCTTCGGGATCCTGCGCTGAAGGGGCATCTGCCCGCCTTCAAAGCCGGCGCCCTTCACGCCGCCTGAACGGGCCTTCTGTCCCTTATGCCCTTTTCCCGCGGTCTTGCCGGATCCGGAGCCAGGACCTCTGCCTACCCTTTTTGACTTTTTCGTTGACCCTGCCGCGGGCTTCAGTTCTTCTAATCTCATAGTTTACTCGCCACCATCACTGATTAGTAATTTAGTTTGTGTACGAATGATTACGCTATGCTTCTTCAACCTTAATAAGGTGAGATACTTTATTGATCATACCGCGTATTTGCGGCGTATCCACGCGCATGACAAAATGGTTCAACTTCTTAAGGCCCAGACCAATCAGAACGACCTTATGCTTTCCCGGTCGCGCGATACCGCTTTTCACCAGGGTAATTTTGAGTTTTTTCGCATCGGATTTTTCCATGGCTAACCAAGCTCCTCTACCGACCTGCCCCGGAGCGCGGCAACCTGCGCGGCGCTCCTGAGTCTCATCAGGCCTTCGATCGTAGCGCTCACCACGTTATGGGGATTGCTTGAGCCGAGAGATTTACAGAGCACGTTCCGGACACCCACAACCTCGAGCACGGACCTGCTCGCTCCGCCGGCGATCAAACCGGTGCCTTCGGAAGCGGGCCTGAGCAACACTTTGCCCGCGCCGTAGTGTCCGAGCACCTGGTGAGGGATCGTATCGCCTTTCAGAGATATCTGGACCATGGCCTTCTTGGCCCGTTCCACGGCCTTCTTGATGGCTACCGGCGCTTCAGCTGCCTTGCCTTTGCCCACGCCGACCTTGCCCTTGCCGTCACCAACGACCACCAGAGCGCTGAAGTTAAACCGCTTACCGCCCTTGACCACCTTGGATACCCGGTTCAAGTAAACTAATTTATCTTTCAGGCCGTCGCCTTCTTCCGCTTCTTTACGATATCGATCCGCCAATGCCGCCTCCGAATTACGTGCCGTTTCCTAAAAACCGAGACCCTTCTCCCGCGCCGCATCCGCCAGCGCCTTAACGCAACCGTGGTATTGATACCCGCCACGGTCAAATACGACTAATTTGATATTCTTGCCAAGCGCTCGCTCCGCGAGGCTCGATCCGACCTTCCTGGCCGCCTCAATGTTCCCGCAGTGCTTCAAGCCGGCATGGAGCGCTTTCTCCGTAGAGGATGCCGCAATGATTGTCTTGCCGGTGGTGTCGTCAATGATCTGCGCGTAAATATGGCTCAGGCTCTTGAACACGCTCAACCTCGGCCTCGTCGTCGTTCCATAAACGATCTTTCTGACTCTCTCATGCCGTCTCTGTCTGGCTTTTAGTTTACTCTGTGCCACGGTTTATTCTCCATTAAAGTACTATGAACTATGAACTCTGAACTCTGAACTCTGAACTCTGAACTTTGAACTATGTACTTACTTCCCGCCCTTACCAGCCTTGCCTTCCTTGCGTTGGATGGTTTCGGTGCTGTACTTAATGCCCTTGCCTTTATACGGCTCGGGCTTCTTCAGGCTTCTCAGGTTTGCCGCTATCTGGCCGACGAGTTGTTTATCGACGCCCTTGAGGATAATCTGGACCTGCTTGGCGTCCACGGTCGCCTTGATCCCTTTGGGCAAGGGGTAGACGATTGGATGAGAGAACCCGAGGCTCAGCATCAGGTTTGCTCCCTGCGCCGCCGCCTTGAATCCGACGCCGGTTATCTCGAGGGTCTTTTCATACCCCCTGCTTACCCCGGTCACCATATTGGCAATCAGGTTTCTCGTCAAACCATGCAGTTCACGGTAAAGCTTCTGGTCCGACGGACGCTCAACCACCAGCGTGTTGCTCTCCTTCTTTATGGACAGCTTCGGATGCACCTTCTGACTGAGCTCGCCCAGCGGGCCTTTGACCGTTATTTTCCCGGTCTCGATCCTGGCCTCGACGCCTGACGGTATTTCTATCGGTTTTTTACCAACCCTCGACATGACAGCTCCTCAACTCCCGATCGGACGAATTCAATGAACTGAAATTACCACACATGGCAAAGGACTTCTCCGCCGACCTTGTCCTTCTTCGCCTGTTTACCGGTCTGTATCCCCTTGGGCGTGGACAGAATAGCGGTGCCCAGCCCGGCCAGCACCTTGGGAATGGCATCGTTGCCCGCATACACCCTGCAACCGGGCTTACTGATGCGCTTCAAACCCTGGAGAACCGGGGCCTCATCTTCCGTGTATTTGAGATACACTCGAATAAGACCCTGCCGGCGGTCTTTCACTAATTTCACGTTCTTGACAAAGCCCTCGTCCTTGAGAATCTTCGCAATTTCCACTTTCAGCTTGGAGGAGGGAATGTCCACTTTTTCATGCTTTGCCTTACTGGCATTGCGGATGCGCGTCAGCATATCCGCGATAGGATCGGTCATCATTGATTCAAACCCCTTTTGCTTACCAACTCGCCTTAATCACGCCCGGGATCTCTCCCTTGAGCGCCCTGTTTCTGAAGCAGATCCTGCACAAGTCAAACTTCCTCAGATACCCCCGTGACCGTCCGCACAAAGGACAGCGGTGATATGCTCGTACCTTGAATTTCGGCGCTCTTGATGCTTTCGCTATCAAAGACTTCTTTGCCATTGTTCCTCCATCACGTCCGTCTGATCGGACTACTTCCTGTACGGCATTCCCAGAAGGCCGAGCAATGCCCTGCCTTCCTCATCGGTCTTCGCCGTCGTTACAATCACGATATCCATCCCGTGAACCGAGTCCACCTTGTCGAACTCAATCTCCGGAAAAATCAGTTGTTCCTTGATCCCAACAGTATAGTTTCCTCTGCCGTCAAATGACTTTGGCGACACACCCTTAAAGTCTCTGATGCGGGGAAGCGCGGCGTTGATAAACCGGTCGAGAAACTCATACATGCGCTCGCGCCTGAGCGTCACCATACACCCGATCGGCATCCCCTCCCTCAGCTTGAAGGTTGCGATGGATTTCCTGGCTTTTGTAATAACGGGACGCTGGCCGGTAATTTTACCTAATTCATCCGCGGCATGGTCAAGGGACTTGGCATTGGAAATCGCCTCACCCATACCTACGTTCAGTACCACCTTGACAAGCTTCGGCGCCTGCATGGAGTTTTTGTACTGAAACTCCTTCATAAGGGCCGGCACCACGACGTCCTGATAGCGCTGTCTCAGCCTCGGAGTCGGGATGCGCTCCGGCGCGCTCTTTTGAACGGCTGCTCCCGGCGCGCCTTCAGGCGCCTTGACATCCTTCTTAACTTCCTTTGCCTTTGCGGGGGCCTTCGGCTTCGCAACCGTCTTGGGAGTCTTGGCGACAGTCTTCTTGTCGCCGCCCTTGATCTCTTTTGTTTTATCTTTCTTATCCGCCATAATATTGTTTCCCTATTTCACCGATCTGAACGTCATCACCCTACGCTGGCAGCAGAGGCCTCAAGCAATACTCTCGTTGCAGCTCTTGCATGTGCGGGTGCGCGTACCGTCACCTTGAGCCTTTCGAAAAATCGCCGTTGGCTTATCGCATTTCGCGCAAATAAGCTTTACGTTCGACGCGGCAAGAGGACTCTCTTTCTCCATAATACCGCCCTGCTTGAGCTGCTGGTTGGGCTTGGTATGCCGCTTGATCATATTGAGTTTCTCGATGAGGAGTCGGTTGGTTGCGGGATAGACCGCGATCACCCTGCCTCGCTTGCCTTTCTCCTTACCGGAAACCACCACCACGTTGTCATTTTTTTTAATCCGCATTTTCCCTAATCCCGCTTTTCGTAAGCTGTTATTGACGACTCCGTTCCTACAGCGCCTTTCCTACAGCACCTCGGGCGCAAGCGAAATGATCTTCATAAAGTTCTTCTTGCGGAGCTCGCGGGCAACGGGCCCGAAGATACGCGTCCCGACCGGCTCATTCGACGCATTGATAAGCACCGCGGCATTCCGGTCAAACTTGATGTACGAGCCGTCCTGCCTGCGGATTTCCTTCGTGGTCCGGACGACCACGGCCTTGGCCACCGTGCCCTTCTTGACCTGTCCTTCGGGAATCGCCACCTTAATTGCCACAACGATCACATCGCCGAGCGAGGCATAGCGCTTGCGCGTTCCGCCGAGGACCTTTATGCACATCACTTTTTTTGCGCCGGAATTATCGGCAACATCCAATACCGTCTGCTGCTGAATCATAGTTCATCCTCTGAAAGGGTTTTCACCTTTATTTATTGGCCTTCTCGACGATCTCGAGAACCTTCCACCGTTTTTCCTTGGAGAGAGGCCGGGTCTCGATGAACCGCACCACGTCTCCTACCTTGCATTCGTTCTTTTCGTCATGAGCCTTGAACTTCGTGGTCCGTTTGATGGTCTTGGTGTACTTCGCATGCGCGATACGCCTGGTGACCGCGAGCACGACCGTCTTGTCCATCTTGTCACTGACTACGTGTCCGGTATACGTTTTTCGTTTCTTATGCTCTTCCATACTTTTCCTTTAAGACTGTCTTGGTTTTGGCGATATCCCTGCGCAGCGTCCTGAGGCGCATCGGGTTCTCGATCTGGCCCATGGCCTGCTGAAACCTCAGATTAAACATTTCCTTCTTGAGATCAGCCGCCTTGGCCAGCAGTTCATCGCTCGACAGATCCCGCAATTCCTTTGCAATCGTCTTCATATTTTCGCCTCCCGGGAGACAAACTTCGTGGCAACCGGCAGCTTGTATGCCGCGAGCCTGAACGCCTCTCTGGCCACGGACTCATCAACTCCGCCCATCTCGTAAAGCACGCGGCCGGGCTTCACAACCGCCACCCAGTATTCCGGCGCTCCTTTGCCTTTTCCCATACGCGTTTCCGCGGGCTTCTTTGTAATCGGCTTGTCCGGAAATATCCGTATCCAAATCTTGCCGCCCCGCTTGACGTAACGAGTCATGGCGATACGAGCCGCCTCGATCTGCCTGCTTGTGATCCAACCCGGCTCAAGGGCTTTCAGGCCGTACTCACCGTAGCTTACTTCCGCGCCCCGGTAGGCGATGCCGTTCATGTTTCCCTTGTGCATCTTCCTGTGTTTTACTCGTTTAGGCGCTAACATAATGACAATCCTTTATTCCCGTGATGTCGTACCCGAAACCGTTCTTTTTCACACAGGAGCGGTCTGCTGCTGGAGCACGTCCCCCCGGTAGATCCAGACCTTTACGCCGATCTGGCCCATGGTGGTCTTGGCCTCAAAAAAGCCATACTGAATGTCGGCGCGCATGGTATGGAGCGGCACCCGGCCCTCACGGTACCATTCGGTCCTTGCGATCTCGCCGCCCGCAAGCCTGCCGGCGCACATTATCTTAATGCCCTGAGCGCCCAGCCTGAGCGCCGAGGTCACTGATTTTTTCATGGCCCTGCGGAAAGCGATCCTGCGTTCCAGCTGAAGCGCTATATTCTCCGCCACAAGCTGCGCATCGAGCTCCGGACGTCTGATCTCCTGAATGTTGATATAGATCTGCTTGCCGGTCATGGACTCGAGATCTTTTTTAAGCTTGTCAACCTCAGCGCCCTTTTTGCCTATAATAATTCCGGGCCGGGCCGTATGAATATTGATCTTTGCCTTCTGGCCGGCGCGCTCGATCTCAATCCGGGAGACCCCCGCGTGCATGAGCCGCTCTTTCACGATCTTTCGGATTTTGAAGTCCTCGTGCAACAGCGTCGCGTAATTCTTCTGTGAGAACCAGCGTGAATCCCATGTCTTTATAATCCCGAGCCGAAACCCGATCGGATGAACCTTCTGTCCCATGATGCCTCCGTATGGTATGCTACGCCGAGAGTACCAGTGTTATATGGCTGGTCCTCTTTCTAATCGTATTGCCGCGTCCCATGGCCCGGGCCCGCATCCGCTTCATGGTAACGCCCTGGTTCACGAAGGCCTTGGTTACCTTGAGCGCATCCAGGTCTCCCACCTTTTTTTGCCCGGCGTTCGCCACCGCGGAATCCAGGAGCTTCTTAACGATGCGCGCGGCGTGGAGCGGGGTGAACGTAAGAATGTTGAGCGCATCTCCAACCATCTTGCCCCGGATAAGGTCTATCACCTGCCTCGCCTTGCGCGGCGTAATTCGTATATGTCTTACTGTTGCGCTTGCTTCCATCTGATCGTCCTCACTCTACTCCCATACGCGGCGTTCTTGCGTATTACTTCGGGGCGCTCTTCTTTTCCGCGGCCTTTGACCCACCATGCGCTCTGAACGTCCTGGTCGGAGAAAACTCCCCCAGCTTGTGGCCGACCATGTTCTCGGTGAGGTACACGGGAATAAACTTCCTGCCGTTATGCACTGCCAGCGTGTGTCCCACAAAATCCGGCGTAATCGTCGATCTGCGGGACCACGTCTTGGTAATCTTTTTTTCGCCCGTGGTATTCATGGCCTCAACCTTTTTCATGAGGCACTCATCTATAAAAGGGCCTTTTTTAACTGATCTCGGCATTGCTTCCTCCGCTTGAACCGTTCAAACGGTTTAAACCGCTTAAACCGTTATCATCTACCTGCTCTTGGTTCTTCTCGATAGAATAAACTTACTCGTTTTCTTGTTCCGTCTCGTCCTCTTCCCATCGGGGAGACCCCACGGCGAGCACCCTGGCCTGCCGCCGGATGACTTACCCTCGCCTCCGCCAAGCGGATGGTCGACCGGGTTCATCACAACGCCACGTACTCTCGGACGCATACCCATCCAGCGGGCCCTGCCGGCCTTGCCGATGCTGATATTCTCATGATCCAGATTCCCTACCTGGCCGATCGTCGCCATGCATTCAGTGCGTACTAAGCGCACTTCACCGGAATTGAGCCTGAGCGTGGCATATTCGCCTTCCCGCGCCAGAAGCTGCACTGATGCGCCCGCGCTCCGCGCAAGCTGACCACCAGCCCCCTGTTTAAGCTCAACGTTGTGGATGGTGGTACCCACGGGTATCGACAGTATAGGAAGAGCATTGCCCGGTTTGATATCGGAATCAGGACCTGACATCACGCTATCTCCCACCTTCAGGCCGAGCGGCGCCAGGATGTAGCGTTTCTCTCCATCCACATAGTGGAGAAGAGCGATCCTCGCTGAACGGTTCGGATCATATTCTATCTGCGCCACGGTTGCCGGTATCCCCGTCTTGTCGCGCCTGAAGTCAATGATCCGATATTTTTTTCTGTGTCCTCCGCCACGATACCGTACGGTTATTTTACCGCGATTGTTTCTGCCGCCGCTCTGGTTGAGTTTTACAACCAGGGATTTTTCAGGCGTGCTCCTCGTCACTTCTTCAAACGTGGACGTGGTTTGGAACCGCCTTCCCGGCGATGTTGGATTATAGGACTTTACCGGCATTTATGCACCCTCGAATATGGCAATCTTTTCGCCTGGCTTAAGCGTCACGTACGCTTTCTTCCAGTCCGATCTGCGGCCAAGCCGCTGGCCGACTCGTTTGTTCTTACCCGCGTTCCTAACCGTGGTAACATCGGAGACCTTCACCTTGAAGATTCCCTCAATCGCCTTCTTTACCTGTACTTTATTGGCGTCTACCTTCACTTCGAAGGTCAACACATTATTTTTTTCCTTGAGCCGCGCGCCTTTTTCCGTTATCCTCGGCACCCGGATGATATCATACATATCCATCGTCATTTACCGTATACCTCCTGGAGGGAGTTCAGCGCGTCCTGCGTCGTGATGAGATACCGATACTTGAGCAGGTCATAGACGTTGATATTGTCCATCCTGAGCACCTTGACCGACGGAATATTCCGGGCGGCCAGCGTCAGGTTTTTGTTCTCGGACTTGATCAGAATAAGCGCGTTTTCACGCACCCCGATGGTTTCGAGCATCGTGGAAATCAGCTTGGTCTTGGGCTCCGCGAACTCGAGCTTCTCAAGAAGAACCAGCCTGTTATCAATCACCTTTGACGCAAGGGCATCGATGAGCGCGGCCCGCTTTGCCTTCTTCGGGAGGGCATAGGAATAATTCCTCGGCAGGGGCCCGAAGCACGTGCCGCCGTGCCGCCAGAGCGGGGAACGGTTGCTTCCGGAGCGCGCCCTGCCCGTGCCCTTCTGCTTCCAGGGTTTTGCTCCGCCGCCGCTCACGTGTGCCTTGTTCTTCGTGGATGCGGTGCCTGCCCGTTTATTCGCGAGCTGGTTCACCACGGCGGCGTGCAGAAGATGCGACCTCACCTCAGAGGAAAACAACCCGGGAAGCTCCACATCCTTTACTTTTTTGTTGTTTTGATCAACCATGACGACTGATGGCATTTCAATAACCCTCTATTTTCTCTTAATCGGCCTTATAGATAAGGAGCAGCCCGTTGACGCCGCCTGGCACCGCTCCGCGGACGAACAACAGGTTCTGGTCCGGCCGCACATCGACGATCTCTAAATTTTTAATAGTCTTATTGGCCACGCCCATGTGTCCCGGGAGTTTTTTGCCAGGCCATACCCGTGACGGATAGGCGCTCGCTCCGATCGATCCGGGCGCGCGGTTGAACATGGAGCCGTGGCCGCCGGGTCCGCCCGCGAAATTGTGCCTCTTCATTACGCCGGCAAACCCTTTACCCTTGCTGACGCCGCTCACCGCAATCAATTCGCCTTTTTTGAAAATGTCCGCGGTCACCACCTGCCCCTGCTCAAAGTCGCCGGTGCGGAACTCCCGCAGGAACCGGTGCGGCTGCACATTCGCCTTCTTAAAATGTCCGGCAATAGCCTTGGTTATACGACCCTGCTTCTTTTCTTCCGCAAAGGCGAGCTGAACAGCCTCATAGCCGTCCTTTTCCGCGGTCTTCTTTTGCACCACAATACACGGGCCTGCCTGGATAACCGTGACCGGAATGAGTTCTCCGCCGCTGTAATGCTGGCTCATGCCTATCTTTTTTCCGATAATTCCCTTGCTCATAGAACACCCTTACCTATTTCAGATTTCAGATCGTGGATTTCGGTTTTTCGTATTTCACTCCACACTCGCCAATCCGCATTCCGCACTTGTTACAGTTTAATCTCCACATCAACTCCTGCCGCAAGATCAAGCTTCATAAGCGCGTCCACGGTCTGCGGTGTTGGATCCAGAATATCCATCAGCCGTTTATGCGTCCTGATCTCAAACTGCTCGCGGGACTTCTTGTCCACATGGGGAGAGCGGAGCACAGTCCAGCGGTTGATCCTGGTCGGGAGCGGAATAGGGCCGGACACCTTGGCCCCCGTCCTCTTTGCCGTATCCATAATTTCCACCGCGGACTGATCGAGCAGCCGGTGATCGTATCCTTTTAATCGTATCCTGATCTTCTGTGTCACTGTATACCTCAATTTCGTATTTCGGACTGCGGATTGCGGATTTTCTGTCGTTCATTCCGCACTCCGAACTCCGCATTCCGCATTCGTCTTACTCGATAACTTCGGTGATAACCCCCGCGCCCACGGTTCTGCCGCCCTCGCGGATGGCGAACCGGAGACCCTTATCCATGGCGATCGGCCCGATGAGCTCAACGCTGCAGGTCATATTGTCGCCCGGCATCACCATCTCCACGCCCTCGGCAAGCGTCACCACTCCCGTTACGTCCGTGGTCCGGAAGTAGAACTGGGGACGGTAGCCCTTGAAGAACGGGGTATGTCGGCCGCCTTCTTCCTTGGTGAGAATATACGCCTCGGCCTTGAACTTGGTATGGGGGGTGATGCTTCCCGGCTTGGCCAGGACCATGCCGCGCTCCACGTCTTCCTTCTTGATGCCGCGGAGAAGGACGCCGACGTTGTCGCCGGCTTCGCCCTGGTCCAGAAGCTTCCGGAACATTTCGACGCCCGTAACCACGGTCTTCTGCGTGGGCTTGATGCCCACGATCTCGATTTCCTCGCCCACTTTCACGATGCCGCGCTCGATCCTGCCCGTGACCACCGTGCCGCGGCCGGCGATCGAGAACACGTCTTCCACCGGCATAAGATAGGGCTTGTCTATTTCTCGCTTGGGCTGGGGGATATAGCTGTCAACGGCGGCCATAAGCTCAAGTATGCTCTTGTACTCAGGCGCGTTGATGTCCTTGCTCTCGCTCTGGAGGGCCTTGAGGGCGCTTCCCTTGATGATGGGAGTCTTGTCGCCGGGAAACTGATACTTCGACAGGAGCTCGCGGATCTCAAGTTCCACGAGTTCAATGAGCTCGGGGTCGTCAACCATGTCAACCTTGTTCATGTAAACGACGATATGGGGCACGCCGACCTGACGGGCGAGCAGGATGTGCTCACGGGTCTGGGGCATAGGGCCATCCGCAGCGGAGACGACAAGAATGCCGCCATCCATCTGCGCGGCACCGGTGATCATGTTTTTCACATAGTCTGCGTGTCCGGGACAGTCTACGTGGGCGTAGTGGCGATTCTCTGTTTCATACTCAACGTGGGCTGTGTTAATGGTGATACCGCGGGCTTTTTCTTCCGGCGCGGCGTCAATATCAGCGTAGCTCTTGGCTTGGGCAAAGCCTTTTTCGGATAATGTGGTGGCGATAGCCGCCGTGAGAGTGTTCTTGCCATGGTCAACGTGTCCGATGGTGCCGACGTTAACGTGGGGTTTTGTTCTGGCGAATGCTTCCTTGGCCATGGTGGTCGATTAGTGTGGTTGGTGATTTAGGGTGGAATGAAGAAATGGAGCTTGTGATGGGGATTGAACCCATGACCTCTTCCTTACCAAGGAAGTGCTCTACCACTGAGCTACACAAGCGTTTTTGATATGTTCAAGAGACGAAGCAACACCGCAATATGATTTCCTTGTTTCCAAGAGGGAACATATTCCGGTGCCGGTCCTGCACGTTTCCTGGTTGTTGGTTATCTTCTCTTTCAGCCACCAATTTACCGCTTCTTAAACGGCTCAAAATAGTTAAAATCCAGAGAAGGAGAAACCGCCTTCCTCAAAGCGTCGCGGATAGTAGTCGGTCAGCCCATGCTGTCAAAGGCATTTTTTGCCGGCCTGAAAGATAAGACGAAGGTCGAAAAATTCAGATCAAGAAAACCGCGCGCTTTGAGAATTGGAAGATGCGGGGAGGGAAAAACCCGGGGACTTCGACGCGC
>JANONA010000040.1:0-1710 GCA_031420575.1 Nitrospirota bacterium
CTTCCACAATCTTCACCTTCATGTCGATCCGATTATTCGGGTTGTCACTCGCGTCCCGGGGCTGGGACACGATCTTGTCCACCACCTCAATGCCGCTCTCAACCTCGCCGAACGCGGTGTACTGCTTGTCGAGGAAGGACGAGTCCTTTACGCAGATGAAAAACTGCGAACCCGCGCTGTCGGGATGGCCTGACCTGGCCATGGAGAGCGTGCCGCGCTTGTGCGGCTTGTCGTTGAACTCGGCCTTGATGGTGTAGCCGGGGCCGCCGGTCCCGTGGGCCTTCTTGTTCGGGTCCTTGGAGTTCGGGTCGCCGCCCTGGATCATGAAGCCCGGAATCACGCGGTGAAACGTGCTCCCGTCATAAAAGCCTTTTTTGGCCAGATCGACGAAATTTTTCACGTGGCCGGGAGCGACGTCGGGGAATAATTTCAGCGTGATATTCCCAAATGTTGTTTCAATGATCGCTGTGGTGCCTGACATTTTTTTGATCTCCTTTTTCGTGACCGTGATGGTTTTTGGCGTCGGCATCGTGACCTGCGCGGAGGCGGAAACACTCATGAAAATTGCGAAAACCGCGGTAAAAAAAATCTTGGCCTTCCTCATACTGTTCTTTCCTCCTTGATATCCAGGGCATGGCTCTGACAATAAAGTTCCTCAGTTCTATTCTTTTACCAGAAACCACGGAAGATGTCAAATAAAACCAGAGGCTTGCGGGCTGGATTGCCGGTCAGGAAGTTTTTTGCCGTTTAGCCCTTTCCTTTTTCGGAGTTTTCTGATACTATTTCAAAGGTACAACGGTACTACAGCGCCTAATTGATCTTCATCACGAAAGGAGAATAATATGGTACAGAAGGCAAGCAAAACATTGACGGACATGATGCAGCAGGCGATCGCGAGAGAGATACAGGTGAGCGTTCAATACATGTGGCAGCATATCATGGCAAAAGGGCTCGAGTCGGCCGAGATCGCCGGTGTGTTCGAGGAAACGGCGATTTCGGAGATGAAGCACGCCGAGAAGATCGCGGAGAGGATCTTCTATTTCGACGTCACACCCACGACCAAGCCGGACCCCATCAAGGTGGGCGGTACGGTGAAAGAGATGCTTGAGTATGACGCAAAGGCCGAGGAAGAGGCAATCGAGCTCTACAAGGAGATCATCAAACAGGCTGCGTCAGAGGGCGATACCACGACGCGGCTGCTCTTTGAGCAGATCCTCGCGGACGAGGAAGGCCATCACGATACGTTCACGACCCTGCTGGGGAAGTAGCCTTATCGGAACACTGTCATCAGCGCCCGCGCTTTGTTCATGGTTCGCATAATCAGCGGACCATGACGGCGCGGGCTTTTTTGTTTTATAGTGGATGCGCATTGGAGTAATGGTAACGGCTCAGGCAGTACCATGGATTCCGTATGGCTCTGTAGTATCCCGATCGAAAAATATGCCGCTTTCACTGAACGAAATAAAAGACCGCGCCCTCGCCTTTTCCCGGGAATGGGAAAGCGCGGCAGCCGAGCGGGCCGAGGCCCAGACCTTCTGGAACGAGTTCTTTAACGTCTTCGGGGTAAACCGCAGGCGGCTTGCGAGCTTTGAGGAGCCCGTGCGTCGCGCTAAAGCGCGGTTCGAGCAGAGCGGCGGCAAGGGCGGGTTCATCGACCTCTTCTGGCGCGGCACACTCATAGCCGAACATAAATCTCTCGGCAAGGATCTC
>JANONA010000041.1:0-5086 GCA_031420575.1 Nitrospirota bacterium
AAGAGCGCTGTGGACGACCCGCGGGTCACGGTTGTAATCGATGATGTCTCGGCGGTGATCGCAAAAGCCGCGCGGCCCGGCGCGGAACAATTCGACAGCATCATCATCGATCTCTACGAAGGCCCCGGCGCATCAAGCGACGCAGTGCTCGATCAGTTCTACGGGAGCCGCGCTCTGAAGACGACGGCTGCCGCCCTTACCCCGGGCGGTGTGTTTGCCGTCTGGGGAGAGAATCCTGACGCGGCATTCGAGAAGCGCTTAGTAGCCGCGGGACTTATTGTTGACCGACATCGGCCGGGAAGGGGAGGGTTGCGGCATGTGGTGTATGCGGCACGGAAGCCTGCTTTGAGGGTTTAGTCTTTTGGGGAAATACGCAAAGCATCCCGAGAACCAATGTTCCCCGAAGTTCTTTCGACTGCAACGACAACAATAATGCCATTGCGCGGCCTTTGGCGGCAACCGCCTCGACAATTGCGACATGCTTTTGCTTGACAAGGGCCGCGGGTTATTGACAAATCCATTTCCTTACGTTATACTTAATTTGTAAGGAGGCAGCGAAAATGAGATCAGTCATAACATCCAAGTATCAGACCACTATACCAAAAGAGGTGCGGGAAACGCTGAAGCTTTCCATCCACGACGCGGTTGAATGGCGGATACACAAAGGCGTTGCGGTCGTGTATCCCACACAGCGGGCCTTTCTGTCCAGGAGAGGCCGCATTAAGATCGGTAAGGGCGATATAGCCGCTGATATTGCGCAGGCGCGGCTTGCCCGCTCGGAGCGCAGACGGTGAAGCAGTATGTCATAGACACGAATGCGCTGCTATCATTCGTGACAGACCGCAATGCCGCGCAGCAGACGGTAATGAACGGCATCTTCGAGCAAGTTGCGGCAGCGCAGGCAACCGTGCTGTGCCCTCAAAATGTGATCGCGGAATTTGTATATGTGATGGAAACGGTTTATCATCAACCGAAACCGTCCATCAGGGCAATTATTGCCGACTTTCTCGCCATGCCGGGTATCAGCATCGTTCACAAAACGGATTTCGACGCGGTGTTTTCCCTGTGGCTTGAAGCCTTGGACGATTTCGGGGACGCGATTGTTGCCGCCTGTGCCCGGTCAACAAAGGGGGCATCCGTCATTACCTTCGACCGTCGGTTCATGCGCGGATTGACGGCTTGCGGCATCCTATTCAGAGACAGTAAAATAAAATGACAAGGGGGATGTGTCCCCGCCCTCTGTATTCCAATGAATTACGCCGAAAGTCGTTTATCGCTATCGCACACGCCGTACTCCGCTCGAAACAGCCTGGGCAAGAAAAATTCCTTGAGTTTTCCCTCATAAAATACTATAGTGGCATTGTCACTGATGCGCCGCGCGAAATAATCCCGTGGCTCGTCCGTGTTTTCCGCGCCCTCCGCGGCGAACAGAATATCTTTTTTCAGGAGATCATTATGTCCAGAGCAGACAGGTTCTTAAAGGCATGCAGGCGTGAGGCGGTGGACTGTACCCCGGTGTGGATGATGCGCCAGGCAGGGCGATATTTGCCGGAATACCGTGAGCTCCGGGCGAAGCACACCTTCCTTGAGATGTGCAAGACGCCGGAGCTTGCGGCCGAGGTGACGGTCCAGCCCATCCGTCGCTATGAGCTCGACGCGGCCATCATCTTCGCCGACATCCTGCTGCCGCTGGAGCCCATGGGCATCGGGCTCGAGTTTGCCAAGAGCGGAGGCCCGGTGATCCACAATCCGGTGCGCTCCATGGCCGACGTGCGGAAGCTTAAGCCGGTTGACTCGGCCGGCCAGATCGGCTATCTCATGACCGCCATCAAGCTGGCGCTGAAGGAGCTGAACGGCAAAGTGCCGCTCATCGGCTTCTCGGGCGCGCCGTTCACGCTTGCGAGCTACATGATCGAGGGCGGTGGGTCGCGCAACTACGAACATGCCAAGGCAATGATGTTCGCCGAGCCCAATGCCTGGCACAAGCTCATGGAGCATCTCACCGGCGTTATTATCAACTACCTTGACGCTCAGATCGACGCGGGCGTGCAGGTGGTCCAGCTCTTCGACTCCTGGGTCGGCGCCCTCGGACCGAGCGACTACCGCGAGTTCGTCCTGCCTCACCAGAAGAACGTGATCGCCGGCGTCAAGAAGACCGTGCCGCTCATCCACTTTGCCCACGGCGCAACGCACCTCCTTGAGATGGTGGCCGAGGCAGGCGGCGAGGTGATCGGATTAGACTGGCGCTGCAACCTTGATGAAGCCTGGAAGCGCGTGGGATACGACAAGGCCGTCCAGGGCAACATCGACCCCATCAGCCTTTTCGGATCAAAGGAGTTCATCCGCAAGCGCACTAAGGAGATCCTCGACCGCGCGGGCAACAGGAACGGCCACATCATGAACCTGGGCCACGGCATCCTGCAGCAGACACCGCTCGACCATGCGGCGGAGTTCATCAACGCAACCCATGAACTCAGCAAGCGCTGAGTAAACACTAAATACGAATATCTAAATACTGAATAAACTCGAAGCGCATAATGCCGAAACGTTTAACGTTTATAATTTTAATTTTGATATTATTTAGGAACTAAGGAATCAAAAGCTTCTCAAAACGGCAAGAAATTTTCTCGCAGAGGCGCAGAGTTCGCAGAGAAAAGCTCAAAAAATTCCGGGTTAAAACCAAGACTTAAAGAATTTGATTTAACTCTGCGTCCTCTGCGCCTCTGCGAGAGATGCCCTTTTGGTTCCGGCTTGTCCGGGTTAGGGTTTATTCCTTTTAATCAGTATGTTATTCTGTGAACTCTGTGGTTCGATTGCAGGATTTAGGTACCAGCTTCGTCTAACCGGGACGATTGGAGGAGGTCCCCATGTCAACAGGGAATTCGCAGCCAGAGAACGACAAACAGGAGCGGATCATAGCCGAGGCCCGGCGCGCCCGGGAACTTCGGGAGAAGACCTACCGCGAGCAGGCGCTCAGGAGGTACCCTCATATCTGCGCGCGGTGCGGGCGCGAGTTCACCGGCAAGAAACTCCGCGAGCTCACGGTCCATCACAAGGACCACAACCACGACAACAATTCGCCTGACGGCGGCAACTGGGAGTTACTCTGTCTTTACTGTCATGACAATGAGCATCAGGAATATCTGGATGAGGAATCGTTCGGCACGGCGACGCCGGGCAACGGAAAAGAGCGCCCTGCCACCCATCAGCCCTTCGCGGCGCTCAAGGACTTGTTGAAGGATAAAAAGTGAACGATCGCTCTATCCCTTGAACGTTTCCAGTTCCTCCCACTTTCTGTAACTCTCAGCCTGTTCCTTTTCCACCGCCTCAAGCCGTGCCTTTGTTGCCGCAACCTTGCTGCCGCTCTCTCGATAAAAAGCCGGGGCTGCCATGGTCTCGACAAGCTGCCGCTGTTCCGCATCGAGCTCTTCAATACGCTTGGGCAGAGTATCAAGCTCTTTCCGCTCTTGAAAGCTCAGCTTGCGCGGTTTCTCTTTTGGGGGGCTCGGGGCTGCCTTTTTCTCTTCGGTTTTGACCGGCGTCGCGGCGGCCTCTTTCAGCCGCCGGCTCTGGACAAGCCAGTCGTCATATCCGCCGACGTACTCGTTCACCCGGCCGTCACCTTCAAACGCGAGTGTGCTGGTGACGACGTTGTTGAGGAACGCGCGGTCGTGGCTCACGAGCAGCACCGTGCCGGGATAATCCATCAAGAGCTCCTCGAGCAGATCGAGTGTCTCGATATCCAGATCGTTCGTGGGCTCATCGAGCACGAGCACGTTAGACGGCTGGGCAAAGAGCTTCGCGAGCAACAGACGGTTCCGCTCTCCGCCGGACAGGACCTTCACGGGGCTGCGGGCCCGGGCGGGCGCGAACAGAAAATCCTGCAAATAGCCGATGACGTGCCGCCGGTTGCCGTTGATGGTCACGTGATCGCTGCCGTTCGCAACGTTGTCCTGAACGGTCTTTGCATCATCGAGTTGTCCGCGGTGCTGGTCGAGATAGGCCGTTTCGAGGTTCGTGCCGCGCTTCACCGCGCCCTTGTGCGGCTTCAGGTCGCCAAGCAGGATCTTGAGCAGCGTGGTCTTGCCCGAGCCGTTCGGCCCGATGATGCCGATCTTGTCCCCCCGGATGATGGTCGTTGAAAAATCGCGGATGACCACGTTCCCGTTGTAGCTGTGGCTTACCCCCGTCGCCTCGATCACCAGCTTGCCCGTGCGTTCCGCCTCCTGCGTCCGCATGCGCGCCGCGCCGATCACCTCGCGCCGCTCGCTCCTGGTCCTGCGCAGTTCCTTGAGCGCGCGCACGCGGCCTTCATTCCGCGTCCTGCGCGCCTTGACGCCCTGGCGGATCCAGACCTCTTCAGCGGCAAGCTTTTTATCGAACTTCGAATTCTCCACAACCTCGGAATCGAGAGCCGCCTGTTTGAGCTCGAGATAGGTCTGGTAATTGCCGGGCCAGCTCGTGAGCCTGCCCCGGTCGAGATCAACGATTCGCGTGGCGAGCTTCTGGAGCAGCATGCGGTCGTGAGTCACGAAAAGCAGGGTCCCGCCGAAGGAGAGCAAAAATTCCTCGAGCCAGGCAATGGCGTTGATATCCAGGTGGTTCGTCGGCTCGTCGAGGAGCAAGAGGTCCGGTGCGCCCGCCAAAGCCTTTGCCAGCAGGACGCGCCGCTTGAGACCGCCCGAGAGTTCCGGGAACTCGGCGTCCTCGGGAAGCTGCAAGCGCGTCAGGATCTCATCAACGCGCTGCTGCAGCTGCCACCCGCCCGCCGCCTCGAACTTGTGCTGCGCATCCTCGAGCTCGGCCATCAGCTTCTCGCTGTGGTCATGGGCCAGTTTGGCGCTCACGTGATGATAGGCGGCAAGCAGTTTTCCCTGCGCGCCGAAGGCGCTCGATACCACGTCGAACACACTGCCGAAAAGCGCCTGGGGGACCTCCTGCGTCAGGAGCGTGATGCGCGCGCCCTGCTGAAACACGATCTTGCCACCGTCGGGCGTTATCTCTCCGGTGATGAGCTTCATGATCGTGGACTTGCCCGTGCCGTTCCTGCCCACGAGACAGACGCGCTCCCCGCGGTCGATGGAGA
>JANONA010000042.1:0-7356 GCA_031420575.1 Nitrospirota bacterium
CGCGGCCGGCGCGATCAGCATGGGCCACGCCAAGGCGCTCCTGTCCCTTGAGCGCGTGCGCGATCAGATTCAGGCAGCGGCAATGATCGTGAAAAAGGGGCTCTCGGTCCGCGAGGCCGAAGCGCTCGCCGGACGGCTCAAGAACCCGCCGAAAGAGAAGAAAGCGCGTCAGAGCCATGAACTGAAAGCCGTTGAAGAGAAGCTCAGGAAATCGCTCGGCACCAAGGTGAGCATCGCGCCAAAGGCCAGGGGCGGCAGGATCGTGATCGAGTATTATTCAGCGGAAGAGTTGGACAGGATATTAGAGAAGATCGGGTAATAAAAAGCAACTTCTCAGGTTGTCAGGTTCACGGTTCAAGGTTCACGGGTTGGGTGAATGAACAACATCGGAACGGCTCGACTGAGCTTGTCGAAGTCTCGCCGAAGTATTTGAACCTATTATCATTTTGAAACTCGTTCAACGATGTCTCTTCTTCAAATTGTTCGATCTTCACGGATTTCAACCGTGAACCTGGAACTTTGAACCTAAGTGATTGCTAGTATTTTATGAATTTAAAGGAGGATCCAATCATGTTAAAAAAAGGTTCTGGCACACCGGAGCAGTCGGAGATCACGGCATTCCTCGGCAAGGGCACGGAGTTCAAGGGCGTACTCAGCTTCGAAGGCACCATCCGTGTGGACGGCAAGGTCGACGGCGAGGTCGTGTCCAAGGACACCTTGATCGCCGGCGACGGCGCGTTCCTGCAGGGAGAAATAACCGTGGTCACGATCATATCGAGCGGCAAGATCGTGGGCAACATCACGGCGAGCCAGCAGGTACACCTCCTCGCCCCGGGCGTGATTCAGGGAAATATCAAAACGCCCAAGCTCATCATTGAAGAAGGTGTCACCTTCGACGGCAAGTGCGAAATGGCCGGCGAAAAAAAGGCCACTGAGCAGAAGGTCGTGTCGCTGACGGACCGGTAGGACAAATGCGGTAATCATAACACAGGGCGTGATATCTTGACTGACATCATTTTTCATGTTATTATTGACTCAGCAAGACAATAAAGGAGTTTACATGAAAACAACGGTATCAACAAGAGGTCAGGTCTCGATTCCCACGGAACTCCGGAAGAAGTTCCATATCGAACCGGATTCACAGGTGGAGTGGATTGCGGAAGGAAACGCCATCAAGCTCATCCCGCTGCCAAAGGATCCGATCGAAGCTTTTCGGGGCGCGGGGCGTGGACGCTATACCTCCGATAAACTCATAAAGGACCGGAGGAAAGAACGTCTGGAGGAGGAAGTCCGTGACCGAAACTCCTGAGTCCTTCGTCCTCGACACATCCGCCATCCTTGCCTTATGGAACGAGGAGGACGGCGCTTCGACCGTCGAAAAAATCCTCCGCGACAAACCACACAATCGTAAAACATTCATCTCCTTTATGACTTTCATGGAATGCCGGTACCGTGTATGGAAAGATCATGGTCAGAGCGCGGCCGATGAGCTCTTCCGGTCCCTCAGCCATCTTCCTGTTACCCGCGTTGATGTCGATGATACGCTGATCATGATCGCATCGGAACTCAAAGCACAGCACAAAATTTCGGTGGCCGACAGCTGGATCATCGCCACGGCGATCACGCGCAATGCAACGCTCGTGCATAAAGACCCCGAATTCGAAGCGCTGTCGGGCAAAGTGGCCATGAAGACGCTGCCGTATAAGAAAACAAAGTGAGCTTCTTGTAAGGTCCAGGAGCCCGCTTGGCGGGGCGATAGTTCCATTTGGTATGATAGCTAAGGTCTGCTCATTAACTTGTAGATCAATTTCTACCAAAGGAGAACCCATTTCATGAAAAAAGAGTAACTACTCAGGTCGGTTGTTGAGCGCCGGCGCAACAAGAGCGCGATTGCCCTTTCCAGTGTCGGTTATCAGAACATCCGGACGGCGCGGGCGAAGCGAAAGCGCCGCGACCGCTGATGATGACGAGAAAAGCGATATTCCCGGCACTCCTTGCGACGAAGCGAAGTAACTGACCTGAGTAGTTACAAAAAAGAAATAATTGTTAAACTTCACTCGAACTTTGAGGAAATGGTCCGAACCGATACAGAAACAGATGCAGAATTTTGGTGCGCACAAGACATTCAACAGTTGCTCGGTTATGCTAAATGGGAAAATTTCATAAAGGTAATAGAAAAAGCCAAAACATCTTGTAATACAGCGGGTTACAACGTAGCCGACCATTTTCTTGATATCAGGAAAATGGTAACAGTCGGGTCGAGGCGGGCGAAAAGACCGACCTTTACGCGCGTTATGCCGCTTAGTTCAACCAATTATAAATAGAGGCATATAAAAATGTCCGTATCAGAAAGAATCTTAAAACATATTCAAGATCTGCCGGAACCGTTTCAGGCTGAGGTATTGAATTTTGTGGAATACCTCGAATCAAAAATAATAAAGGGCAAGACAATTGAAGGCGAGGAGACGGTTTGGTCGGAACTGTCCTTAATTTCCGCGATGCGCGGCATGGAAGAAGAATATTCCCCCTATTCACTTAGCGATCTCAAGGAGCGATTTACATGATTCGGGAAGGACAGGTAGTCCTTTTCAAATTTCCACAAACCGACCAAGCACCCGGCAAACTTCGACCCGCCTTAATTATTCGTGAAATACCCGGCTCTTATAGCGACTGGTTAATCTGTATGATATCGTCGCAATTACCACAACAAATCCCCGAATTTGATGAAGTTGTCAGAGATGAAGACACCGATTTTGGAAGGTCTGGATTGAAAACATCCAGTGTTATCAGAATCAGCCGACTTGCAGTCATAAACAAAAAAGAACTTCTTGGTTTTATAATATTTTTTTGTCTTTCCATCTGTCTTATAGAGAAGACCATCCCAGGAAGGTTAAATAGCTCTTTGGATTACTTGCCGGGATTTACGTTCCCAACAAGAAGGTAAGCCCGTAATATATAATGGTACGGGCATTCCCGGGTCTGACTTAAATATTAAGATTCTCTGCTTTATGCACCCCGTGATGCCCGCGCTTGATCGCGGGCGGAGATTCGCGACCATCAGCCAGCTCTCTTGCACCGGAGGGCGGGCTGAACTGTTTCATGCCGCATCGTTTCCGGCATTGACAAAGCGTACGCAATTACGTACTATGTGTACCAGGAGGCTTTCCATGAAGACAGTTGCTGCTACAAAGGCGCGGGCATCATGGTATTCCCTGGTGGACGAGGCCGCGGAATCGCACGCCCCGATCAAGATCACGGGCAAGAGGAACAATGCCGTGCTTGTCGGCGAGGATGACTGGCGCGCCATCGAGGAGACGCTGTACCTGCTCTCGATCCCGGGTATGCGGGAATCCATCAGGAAGGGCATGGACACGCCCGTCGAGAAGTGCGCGGAGAAGCTGAAGTGGTAAAATGGCGGCTTGTGTATCTGCCGCAGGCGCGGAACGACGCGAAGAAACTGGCGCGGTCGGGCCTCAAGGAACAGGCTCAAAGGATCCTTGATGTGCTCGAAAAGAATCCCTTCGAACCCCACCCTCCCTATGAAAAGCTCGTCGGCGACCTTGCGGGCGCGTACTCCCGCAGGATCAACATCCAGCACCGGGTCGTGTACCAGGTCCTTAAGCGTGAGCGCGTCGTCAAGGTGTTGAGGCTCTGGACGCATTACGAATAGCGCAGTTGCAGCGGACCGGAAGCCGGTGGCGGATGTGGATGCGGAACTTTTCGCTGCGGGAGCGTTCATTTTGCGCGTGGGCAAGAAGCGGTTTGTGAAGGTTGTGCCCACAAGATAAAATTTTTTCAGCTTCTAAGAAAAAAACATTTGCTATGCCGTCTCTCCCGCGTTATCATAGTAGATTGTATTATTGCAGCCTATCTTTTACCCGCAAGGAAGAACGAATGCTTCAGATCACGAACCTGGAAAAATCCTACGGCAAACAACTGCTCTTCGACGGCGTCAACCTCACGGTCAATCCCGGCGAGCGCGTGGGGCTCGTGGGACGAAACGGCCACGGCAAGACCACGCTCTTCCGTCTGATCCTCCGCGAGGAGCACGCGGAAGCGGGATTGATCAAAGTCCCCAACGGGTACACCATCGGCCATCTCTCGCAGCACATCAGCTTCACCGAGGATACAGTGCTCAAGGAAGCCTGCCTGAGTTTGCCGAAGAACGAGGACCATATCGACGAGACGTACAAGGCCGAGGCAATCCTGTTCGGCCTCGGGTTCACGGCGGAGGATATGGACAGGGCTCCGCTGTCGCTCTCCGGCGGTTTCCAGGTCAGGCTGAACCTCACCAAGGCCTTGGTCTCGGAGCCTAATCTCCTGCTGCTCGACGAACCCACGAACTACCTCGATATCATCTCGGTCCGCTGGCTCACCCAGTTCCTGCGCGCCTGGAGGAACGAGCTCATTATCATCACCCACGACCGCGACTTCATGGACAGCGTCACCACCCACACCATGTGCATCCACCGGAACAAGCTCCGCAAGGTCGCCGGGTCCACGGAAAAGCTGTACGCCCAGATTCTCCTGGAAGAGGAGGTCTACGAAAAGACGCGGCAGAACGACGACAAGAAGCGCAAAGAGGCGGAAGTGTTCATCAACCGTTTCCGCGCCTCGGCCACGAAAGCGAAGGCGGTCCAGTCCCGCATCAAGGCCTTCGAAAAACGCGAGAAGTTCGACAAGCTCGAGGAGATCAAGAACCTCGATTTCTCGTTTCGCTCGGCGCCCTTTGCCGCCAAGTGGCTCCTGACCGTGGAAGACCTTTCCTTTTCATTCACGCCTGACGAGCAGAAGCTGATCAGCGGGCTCTCCTTCGGCGTCGGGAAGAAAGACCGCATTGCCGTCATCGGCAAGAACGGCAAGGGCAAGACCACGCTACTGAACCTGCTCGCGAATGAGATACCCCCGACAGACGGCGAGGTGAAGCTCCATCCGAATGCGAAGCTCGCCTATTTCGGCCAGACGAACATCAACCGGTTGAATCCCGCCAGGACGGCCCTCGATGAGATCATGACCGCCCATCCGGAGCACAGCCACGGCATGGCCCGCGCCATCTGCGGCGTCATGATGTTCGAGGGCGACAACGCGCTCAAGAAGGTGAGCGTGCTCTCGGGCGGGGAGAAGAGTCGCGTGCTCCTCGGCAAGCTCCTCGTCTCGCCGGCCAACCTGCTCCTGCTCGATGAGCCCACAAACCACCTCGACATGGAGTCCATTGATTCGCTGGTCGAGGCCATTGAGGTCTTCGACGGCGCGGTGATCATCGTGACGCACAGCGAGATGATCCTGAACGCCGTGGCCACAAAGCTGATTGTCTATGACAAGGGGGCGGTGAGCGTGTTCGACGGCACGTACCGGGAATTCCTCGAGCGCGTGGGCTGGGATGACGAGGGCGGCGCCAGGGCGCCGAAACAAAAGAAGCAGGAGCAGGACAGAGGCGGGAACCGGAAGGACGCAAAGAAACAGCGCGCCGGAGTCGTCTCGGACAAGTCAAAGGTCCTGAATTCGCTGAAGAACAGGATTACGGCGCTTGAGGAAGAGATCACGAAGTTAGAGTTTGACGTGGAGCGGGACACACAAAAGCTTCTTGAGGCGTCGCTCAAGGGCGAAGCGCTGTCCATCAAGCGGCTGTCGCAGTCCGTCAGCGACAACAAGGCGCGGATCGATGCGCGCTTTGCGGAGCTCCAGACCGTCACTACCGAGCACGACGAGAAAGCGAAGGAGTTCGACCAGCAACTGGGCGAACTGGCGCGGATTTCGTGATGGGCAACCACGGATAAACGTAACTTCTCGGGTCAAAACACAAAAACGCAAACCGTATTCCAATATGCATTCAAATTGACACTAATGCTATAAAGCAAGCAAACTGATACGTAAACCGACCACCCCAACCCCTCCTTATCAAAGGAGGGGAGCCATCAAATCCCCCTCCTATTTTAGGAGGGGATAGGGGTGGTAAGGCGTCATCTTGAAAGCAATATAGAATTACTCAACCGCAGGTCCCGCGGTCTATTTCCCCGCCGGGCTTCCTGCGGTCAAATCCCGGATTACCTGCCTGATCTGCGCGGCGTCGGGCGCCGCGGGCGCGAGCCCAAGGTACTTCTCGAATGCCTTGACAGCCTCTTTCTTGTCATTGAGGTCAAAGGCCAGCACCACGCCGGAGTTGCGGTGCGCGTTTAAATGGTTGGGGTTTATCTTGATGCCCCTTCGGTACAGTTCCATTGCCTTATCGAACTTGCCGATCCCGCGATAGCAGGTCCCCAGGTCGACCAGCACGTCCACATTCTTCGGATCAAGGGCAATCGCCTTTTCATAGGCGTCCACTGCTTCGCTGAAACGCTGCGCATCCATCAAGGTATTGCCGAGATTGATCCAGGCCCGCGCGTTTTTCGGCGCCATCTTTGCCGCTTGCTGCATCTGGTCGATCTGCAGCAGCGCCGGCGGAGCCGCCGGCGTATAATTCACCTGCTGTTTTTGCTCCTGCTGCTTGCACCCTGCTCCCGCAAGCGCGACGATCACCATGGCTGCGACAACAACGATCTTTTTCATAGTTCCTCCTTAGGTTCAACGTTGAGGACCCCGCAGGCGCCCTTGGTGATTCTCCGCGGACTGTACTCGTTGCATTTCTACAAGAATAGCACAAGTATAGCAAAAAAGGCGGATGCAGGCAACCAAAAACCAAATAATTATGTAAGCCTTCAGTTACGGGGGCTGCGCCAAAAAAGTTCTTGCGTTCAGTTCCCGATATAGTATACCTGTCACATGAACGAAGCTATACGGTATCGGGGCAGAACGTTTGCTGCGCCTGAAATTAATCGCGTCAGAGAAGTCATAGACTCAAATCCGGGAAAGAGTAGGCGCTTCATATCCCAGGAACTATGCAGACAATGGGGATGGACTCAGCCCAACGGTTTGCTGAAAGACATGGTTTGCCGCGGGCTCTTAAAACAGTTGGAAACAGAAGGTTTGGTCGTCCTCCCACCTCGAAAGCAGAACCCGCCCAATCCCTTCCTGAATCGAAAAAAGCCGGACCTCATCGAAGTTGATCAGAGTAATCTTTCTGGAAACCTGGCAGCCATACAGCCGATTGAACTTCTTCAGGTTCGGCGTACCGCCCAGGAGAAACTTTACAACAGCCTTATCGAGCAATACCATTACCTGGGCTATTCTCTCCAGGTCGGGGAACACGTAAAGTATATCGCTTATTCCCATGGTCGTCCCGTGGCCTGTATCGGCTGGTGCTCGGCCCCTCGCCACATTGGGTGCCGGGACCTGCATATCGGCTGGAACAAAGAACAGCGGCAGAAGAACATTTCGCTCATTGCGACCAACACCCGGTTTCTGATCCTGCCCTGGGTC
>JANONA010000043.1:0-3651 GCA_031420575.1 Nitrospirota bacterium
GAGCTTTCCGTTGCCCGCATCTCGCCGCGGTTCTTCAACCGCTTTGTGTTCTCCGACGTGGTTATTTCGGACAAGAGCGGAAAAGTCCTGTTCGAGAGCCCGTCCGTCAAGACCACGGTCTCGCTCTTCGGTTTCCTGCGCGGACTGCTTTCGCTCGACATGAAGGCACAGGCCTACGGAGGGATGCTGTTAGTGAAGGTGCGGCAGGAACCCGGGCGGAATTATTTTCTGCTTGACGCGAACGGCTTAGACATCGGCGCCTATGCGCTGCTGAAGGATTTTGGTCTCAAACTGTCGGGTAAGCTCGGCGGAAATGTTGAGCTGACCGGTGATGCGGGCAAGGGGAGACTCTGGCTCAAAGGGTTGACCTCGCGGGAGCTCAAGATCAAGGGTTTTTCCATACCGGACATTGATTTTGAACAGGGCTGGCTCGAAGCGGAACTCAAGGGCGACCGCCTGACGATCAAAAAGCTGGAACTCGAGGGGAAGGAGCTTAAGATCCGCTGTCTCGGGGACATGGTATTGCGCGAGCGCGGCACGCTTAACCTGACGGTGAAGATCAAGGCTTCGGAGCGGCTGGCGCGGGAACAGGCGGGGATACTTTCTTTCTTAAAGAATAAAGACGCCGAAGGTTTTTACCAGTTCAGCCTCGGCGGCACGCTGTCGGAGCCGATGCCGAGGCTGTGATCAACGTGAAGGGTTTCGGGATAGAACGGGAAGAATAAAAAAGGGCCGGGTTTATACCCCGGCCTTTTTTATTCAAGCGTGACTTAATATGAGCAGGAAAATATTTTGGTTCTTTCTTATCTCAAATGGGTAAAATAGCCACGGACTTTCACAGACTAAAAAACCCTTCTTTTAAATTCCCGCTTTTCTCCAATGTACTCCCTGAGCCGTTGCTTATTTCAACTGATTATATTTTCATCACATGCATAAAAAGGATGCGCCTGATTTTATTCCGTGCTGGTATTTCCACGGAGGCAGTTGAAAATAGGCCGAGAAATCAACGGAATCAGGAACAGGGGGTTTTTTACCTGCGTGGCATATGTCTTGCATTTCACAGTTCAAGAAGGTTGTTCAAGAAGGTTGTTGCAAGACGGTTTTCGAAAGCTCCGGAGGCTTTCATATATCATGCCCTGCCCATGAACATGGCAGGAGAAATCCCATTTAAGGGACAGGAGAATACCATGAAAAAGTTTCTATTAGTTGCGGGTTTCATGCTGGTGGCAGCAGGCGCGGCACAGGCTACGCCGTCAACGCAGATATGGATCCCGTCGACGGACGTGCAGCCGTACAAGAAGCTGCATTTAGGGTTTGATCAGTACCTCAAGCAGGAGAAGGCAGACGGCACGAGAGAGCCGAACTTCATCAACAATGGCCTCACCGTGGGTGTGCTTCCCTTTGAGAAAATCCAACTCGAAGTGGGCATCGACCAGCGCGCCTACGGCATCGAACCTTACGACTCAGCGCCGATCTATTTTAACGCAAAGCTCGGCACTCCCGAAGGTTCGCTCTTCGCCGGTTCACCGGCCATCGCCATCGGCGGGTATGATTTCGGCACCAGGAAGTACACGGCCGCTTCCGGCTGGGGCACGGACTACAACATCGTGTACGCCCTGGCGGCCAAGAGCTTCGGCGCCCTGGGCAGGGTCTCCCTGGGCTACTACCAGGGCAGCGATAAACTGTTGCTCGACCTAAAGACCGGCAAGAAGGACGAGACCGGCGTCCTGGCATCGTGGGACCGGACCATTACGGAGATTTCGGACAAGCTCTGGGTGGCGGTCGACTACATGGGCGGAGAGAACAGCTACGGCGCACTGAGCTACGGTGTTGCCTGGAAATTCGCCCCGAACGTGGGCGTCATTCTCGGTCAGGACAAGTATAATGATAGTAATTACAAGCCGACCTACACGCTGCAGGTTGATATCGATTACTGACACGGTCCGGGAGCGCCTGCCGTAAGGGCAGGCGCATCCCGTGAATCTTAAACACAGGGAGGAATTATCATGAAGAGGTTTATCAGCATCATTATGCTTATGGCTGCACTCTTGTGCATGAGCGCTCCGGCATTTGCCGAAGAGGCCCCTGCCCCGGCGGCTACTACCGCTGAGGCAGCTCCTGCAGCACCGGCGCCTGCGCCGAAGCTCGACACCGGCGATACTGCCTGGATGATCGTGGCCACCGCATTAGTCATGCTCATGTCGATTCCCGGCCTGGCGCTGTTCTACGGCGGTCTTGCCAAACGCAAGGATTCGCTGAACACCATGGCCATGACCTTCGTGACCTTCTGCATCGTGAGCGTGCTCTGGGTCATCTACGGGTACACCTTTACCTTCGGCACCGACATCGGAGGGTTCATCGGCGGATTCGAAAAAGCCTTCTTAAAAGGCGTGGGCGTATCGAGCCTGTCCGGAACGATCCCGGAGTATATCTTTATCGTGTATCAGCTTACCTTCGCGGCCATCACCGTGGCCCTGGTGAGCGGCGCATACATCGAGCGGATGAAGTTCTCCGCCTGGATACTTTTTTCCGTGCTCTGGATGACGCTGGTCTACCTCCCGGTGGCTCACTGGGTATGGGGCGGCGGGTTCCTGGCAAAGATGGGCGCTCTGGATTTCGCGGGCGGGACAGTGGTCCATGTCAATGCCGGTATCGCGGCGCTCGTGGGAGCTTTACTCCTCGGCAAGCGGCGTGAAAAGGCGATTATCCCCGGCAACCTTACGCTCGTGGTGACCGGCGCGGGCCTTCTGTGGTTCGGCTGGTTCGGGTTCAATGCGGGCTCGGCGCTCGGGGCGAATGGCCTGGCAGGGGCCGCGTTTATCAACACCAACACCGCGGCGGCCGTGGCGGCGATTGCATGGATTGCCGTTGAATGGATGCACTCCGGCAAGGCCACGGTCCTCGGCCTCGCGTCAGGCGCGGTTGTCGGTCTGGTGGCCATCACCCCGGCTGCGGGGTTCGTGAACATCAGCGGCGCCATGATCATCGGCCTCGCTGCCGGCGTGATCCCCTTCTACGCTGTTGCGAAGTTGAAACCCCTGTTCGGGTATGATGATACGCTCGACGCCTTCGGCATCCACGGCATCGGCGGGATCATCGGTGCGATCCTGACCGGCGTCTTCGCGGACCCGGCGATCAACGCAGCGGGCACGGGGCTGCTCTACGGAAATCCCGGCCAGCTCTGGACACAGATCATTGCCGTGGGCGTGACGATTGCGTACAGCGCGGTTGCGACCTTCATCATCTTCATGATCATCAAGGTCGTTGTGGGCCTTCGGGTCGATGCTGAGGAAGAAAGCGTCGGGCTTGATGAGAGCCAGCACGGCGAGCGGGCGTATAATCTGTAGCGAAAGGCTCGAAGATAAGAAGGTGGGAAGGTAGGAAGGTAGGAAGGTGGGAAGATAAGAAGGTGGGAAGGTTAGGAAGGTAGGAAGGTAGGAAGAAGCAACTTCTCAACCTCGCAACTTCCCATCCTCCCAACTTCAGCTTTACACAAGGAGGAACCATGAAAAAGATCGAAGCGATCATCAAACCATTCAAGCTTGACGAGGTAAAAGATGCGCTGAACGCGCTCGGGATCCAGGGTATGACCGTGACCGAGGTGAAGGGGTTCGGCAGGCAAAAAGGCCACGTGGAGCTCTACCGCGGCGC
>JANONA010000044.1:0-3809 GCA_031420575.1 Nitrospirota bacterium
CGGGAAGCGTTATCCCCGCCTTGTTTGCCAGGCTCTTTACCGCCTCGGGAAAGTTCAGCCCCTCCTGCAGTTCGAGAAACTTGAACGCGTCGCCGCCCACGCCGCACCCGAAACAATGGAATATCCGCTTGTCCGGGTTCACGGTGAACGACGGAGTTTTCTCAGCGTGAAACGGGCAGAGCCCAAGATGGTTCTTCCCCGTCTTCTTGAGGGACACGTACCCCGAGATAAGATCAATGATGTCGGCGCTGTCCCTGACCCGGTTTATGATATCTTCGGAGAACACGTTATTTTTTCAACTCCGCCGTCTGATCCGTTTGAATCCTGAGCACTCCACTACGGTAAGCGGGCCTTGTTTCTCGATAGTATCGAGCAGCAGGTTAAGTCCAAGCGCATCGCTCGAGATGTGCCCGGCTATTACGACATGGATATGGTGCTTCTTCGCTTCTTTCCGGTGGTCTTCGGACATATGCATTCCCACGATGGTTCCGATGCCGGACTGGGCAAGCTTCTCGAGCGTGTCTTTGGAGCCCGAGGTCCCGCCGGTCATGTCCACAAACACCTTGCCGGTACGCTGGTCGTCGGAACCAATCAGTATTCGCGGGCCCGCGTTGTTCCTGGCCGCCTCCTGGTACTCGGGTATCGCCTTAAGGAGCTTGACTATATCTTTCAGACGGGACGGCAACTCCTTGTCGAGGAGCGCCTGGAGAAAGCTCACGACCATGTTGTCGGCTGGTGTGTGCAGGCACAGATAGGGAATGTCGAGGAGACGCGCGGCATCCACCGGCCGGGTATGGTTCAACGGCATGAGGCTGCGCTCAACTTCTTTCATCCTGCCGCTCAACTGGCTTTCCGCGACATTGATCGGCACGCCGAACCGGTTCAGGATATCGGCCTGCATCTTCATCACTTCGTAAAAATTCGCGTAGGCGCGGCCTTCGGGGTGGTGGGCCAGGACCAGATCGATGGCCCGGCCCTTCTCGTTCAGACGGTCGGCAAGCAGAAGCTCCGGTGTTTCGATATCAATTCCGGCGAGAACGGTCTTCACGTCCCGGTCCGGGCTGCCGTGCAGGATCCTGCTGTCGGTATACGGGTTCTCAAGCTTTTCTTGATCGAACGTTGCCTTGTCCTCAGGCTTGAGCTCCTCGTATGCCGCGCGCACTTCGCGCAGCTCTTGCTCCACCGCGGGTCGGCCGCGCGGGTCGGCATCAATACCGGATTGGATTGCCAGTCTAAAGAATTCCTGAAGAATCAATGCGCGGACTCCTGTTCCGGGAAAAAACAAAAAAAAGAACACGAACTACACGAATGATACGAGTGGCGGATTCTGCGCCTGAAACAGTTCCCTTACCCCAGCGCATGCTTGACAAGCTCACTCACTAACTTTCCATCCGCGCGCGCACCCACTAAGGGAATGAGCGCCTTCATGACCTTTCCCATATCCCTGGCGCCCTGCGCGCCGGTCTGGGCTACGACCTCCCGGACTATTCCCTCCAGCTCTTCGCGGGACAACTGCCGGGGCAGATATACTTCAAGTACGGGGACTTCAGCGGTCTCTTTATCCACAAGGTCCTGCCGGCCACCCTTTGCGAACTGCTCGATTGAGTCTTTCCGTTGCTTGATGAGAGTGCGTACCGTCTCAACCACCTCTTCTTCGGTGAGCGACCGCCGCTTGTCGATCTGTTTGTTCTTGAGGGCCGCGCTCAGCATCCTCAGGGTGGAAACTTTGTCTTTCGCGCCGGACTTGAGGGCCTCTTTTATGTCGGCGTCAATTGTCTCTCGTAATCCCATTCCGTCCCTCTCATCAATCCATCATTCCCCGCGATCACTTCACGCGGCCATCGTTGTCAATACCGCTTCCTGCAGCCGCGCGCGTCCGCTTTAACCATGCCGGGAAATACGCGCCGTCTTCGCCGCCTTTTTGCGCGCGGCTATCGCCTTTAGCTTGCGCTTTACGCTCGGCTTTTCGTAATGCTCCCTCTTCTTGACCTCTGAAAGAACACCTTCTTTTTCAATGCTCTTTTTGAATCTCCGAAGCGCGACCTCTAAAGGCTCATTCTCTTTTAATCGGATACTGGGCACCCTCGCTACACCCCCCTTCCTGCTTATAGCTCATTGTTTTATATGGTTTTTGCCGGCATTCATAAAAAAGCACGAAACACGGTGAGGCATGAAACAGTGAAACCGCTCCTCTATCAGAAGAAAAGCGGCATAATCATTAAATCTACAACTCCCTCCGTGAATGTCAAGGGAAATTTTCGCTGATTTTCAGAACGTTTCAAGTACCCGTCGCGCAAAGATACTCGCCACCGGTCATCAGCTCCGGTATGCCGCGTTGATCTTCACATATTCGCATGACATATCACAGGTCCAGACCGTTGCGGAGCCCTTCCCTTTATGCAGATCAATGACGATCCGCACTTCCCGCTGCTTGAGCGCAAGCGCCGCATCGCGGTCCGCGGGCTTGCCCTGTCCCAGACCTTTCTCGACAATCTTGCTCGTGCCGATGTAAATGTCCGTTCTGGCCTCGTCCATCTCCACGCCGGAATACCCGAGGGCCGCCATGATCCTGCCCCAGTTCGCGTCTTCTCCAAACAGCGCGGTTTTGACCAAGCTCGACTTCGCCACGGTCATGGCGGCGCGTTTCGCCTCAACGGAGTTCCTGGCGTTCCTGACCTCGAGCTCCACGAACTTCGTCGCGCCCTCGCCGTCCTTTACCACCTGCTTTGCCAGCGACCGCGCAACCGTGTCGAGACAGGCCTGAAATTTCCTGCTGTCCTTGCTGCCCGCGCCGGGCCTCTTGTTCCCCGCCGCGCCGTTCGCCATGCACAGGATCATGTCGTTCGTGCTCATATCGCCGTCCACCGTTATGGCATTGAAAGACCTCTCCGTGGACAGAAGCAGAGACTTTTTGAGCATGGGCGCTGAAATGTTCGCGTCCGTCACGATAAAGCAGAGCATCGTCGCCATGTTCGGGTGGATCATGCCCGAGCCTTTGGCGATACCGGCAATCGTGACCGTTTTGCCGCCGAGCTCTTCCTGGACGACCGAAAGCTTGGGATAGAGGTCCGTGGTCATAATGGCCTCGGCAGTCTGCCCCCAGCCCGTGGCGGACAAGAGCCCGACCGCGGTACTGATACCGGTCTCCATCTTCGGCATTGGCAGAAACTCGCCGATCACGCCTGTAGACGACACGTACACGGCCTCGGGCTTGATGCCGAGTTCCTGAGCCGCAAGCTCGGCTGTAGCGCGCGCATCAGCGAGACCGCGCTTACCCGTGCAGGCATTCGCGCATCCGCTGTTTGCGACAATAGCCTGCCCCTTGCCGGACTTCACTCTCTCCCTGTCCAGAAGGACGCATGCCGCTTTTACATTGTTTTTGGTGAAAACACCGGCCATAACGGCCTCGCGGTCCGAGTAGATGATCGCAAGGTCCTTTTTGCCGTTTTTCTTGATTCCGCTGTGGATGCCCCAGGCCTTATATCCCGGCACGGATACGTTCTTGGTATCCAAAATTCTCATTCTTCCACTCCTGCTTCGGCGTGATTAACCTATCGGATTATGGGAACATCCCCGCGAACCTGAGGCCCTCCGCTTCGTCGAATCCCATCATAAGGTTCATGTTCTGGATCGCCTGGCCCGCCGCGCCTTTGACTAAGTTGTCGATGGCCGTTACCACGACCGCGCGGTCGGTGCGCGGATCGGCATACACGCCGATATCGCAGAAATTGGAGCCCCGCACGTTCCGCACGTTCGGGAACCGGCCAGACGGAAGCAGTCGTACGAAAGGCTCGCGCTGGTAAAACTCC
>JANONA010000045.1:0-3569 GCA_031420575.1 Nitrospirota bacterium
ATCTCTTTCCGTAGATCCTCGGGCACGTCTTCGATGTCGTGCTTGTTTTTCTCCGGCAAGATCACGGTCTTGATCCCCGCCCGTTTGGCCGCAAGCACCTTTTCCTTTACCCCTCCGATGGGCATGACCTTGCCGCGGAGCGTGATCTCGCCGGTCATGGCCAGGTCGTGCTTCACTAACCTGCCGGTAAGCATGGATACGATCGCCGTGGTCATGGTAACGCCGGCGGAAGGCCCGTCCTTGGGAATCGCTCCCGCCGGCACATGAATGTGGATATCGGTCTTCTCAAAGAAATCCTTGTTGATCCCGAATGTTTCCGCCTGCGAGCGCACGTAGGAGAGCGCGGCCTGGGCGGATTCTTTCATAACATCGCCAAGCTGGCCCGTGAGGGTCAATTGTTTATTCCCCGGCATCTGTGAGGCTTCGACAAACAGGATGTCCCCTCCTGACGGTGTCCAGGCCAGGCCCGTGACCACGCCCGGCCGGTCGATCATGATGGCTGTTTCAGCAAAGAACTTCGGTCTCCCCAGGTAGTCGTTCAGGTCCTCCGCGCTGACGGTGATAGGCGTCGGCTTGCCCTCCGCCACGGACATTGCCACCTTACGGCAGACATGCGCTATCTCGCGCTCAAGATTCCTGACCCCGGCCTCGCGCGTGTAGTCCTTGATAATCCCCCGGAGCGTATCTTCCGGGATCACGAGCTCGTCGGTCCTCAGCGCATTCGCTTTAACTTCTTTTGGGATCAGGTATTTCCGCGCAATGTTCATTTTCTCGTGCTCCGTATACCCAGGCAACTGGAGCACCTCCATGCGGTCGCGCAGCGGCGGCGGAATGGTCTCGAGCTGGTTCGCCGTGGTGATGAACATGACCTTCGAGAGGTCGAAGGGTACGTCGAGATAGTTGTCCCGGAAATCCTTATTCTGCTCCGGATCGAGCACTTCAAGGAGCGCTGACGACGGGTCGCCGCGCCAGTCAGAGCCGATTTTGTCCACCTCGTCAAGCATGATCACCGGGTCTCTGGTCTCGACCCGCTTGAGGGCCTGGATGATCCTCCCCGGCATGGCGCCGATGTAGGTCCGGCGATGGCCGCGAATCTCCGCTTCGTCATGCAGTCCGCCGAAAGACTGGCGCATGAACTTTCTGCCCAGGGCACGGGCGATGGACTGCCCGAGCGAGGTCTTGCCCACACCCGGCGGGCCGACGAAACAGAGGATGGGTTCGCGTATCTTGATCCCCTCCTCGGCGCCGCGGTCTTCACCGAGCTTCTTTACGGACAAGTATTCCAAAATGCGGTTTTTAACCTTTTCAAGATTATAGTGGTCCTCGTCGAGCGTGATCTTGGCCTTGGCGATATCGATGGCAGTGGCCGACGTTTTGTTCCACGGGAGGCTGGTCATCCATTCGAGATAGGTGCGGATGACGGAAAATTCGGGCGATGCGGGCGAAAGCTTTTCTAAGCGTCCAAGTTCCCGTTTGGCTTCTTTCTCCGCCTCGGCCGGCAGCCTGGCCTGATCGATCTTCTCGCGCAGGTCCTTGCTCTCCGAACCATCGTCACCCTCTTCGCCGAGCTCCTTGCGAATTGCCGAGAGCTGTTGCCGAAGAAGGTATTCCCGCTCCGCCTTCTGCATCTGGCCCTTGGCCTGACCCTGGATCTTCCTGCCAAGCTCAAGCACCTCAACCTCTCGGTTTAAGTAATGCATAAGCTTGCCGAGCTTGTCATGGACTGACTCGGCTTCGAGTATTTCCTGCCGCTGCGGCAGTTCCAGCCGGATGTTCGTCGCAATGAGGTACGCAAGCTGACGCGGGTCTTCGATGTTGAAAGCCGCGCCTGAAAGCTCTTCCGGCATGTTGGGCGTGAGCGATACCATCTTCTGAAAGATCTCGGACACGCCGCGCATGAGCGCCTCAAGCTCCACGGACTTTTCCGTCCTGTCCGGCGCTGCCTTGACCCTGGCCTTTAAATACGGTTCGGTCCGGGATAACTCCGTGATAGTGATCCGCTCGATTCCCTGGACCAGCACCCTGAGCGTACCGTCGGGGACCTTGACCATCTGGAGTATCCGCGCCATCGTCCCGATCGTATAGATATCGGCCATTCCCGATACCTCGGTATCCGCCTTCTTCTGGGCCGTCAAACCGAGAATCTTGTCGCCGATAGTGACATCATTGACAAGTTTGATCGACTTTTCCTTGCCGATTACCAGAGGATAAACCGTGAACGGATACACAATCGTGTCCTTAAGCGGCAGCAAGGGCAGTTCATCCGGCACGGGCGGCGCTTTTTCCTTCTCAGGTTCCATGATCTCCATGGATTTGCTCCTGGCCTGTTTGTTGAATAATTTATCCAAAAGTTCCTGTATGTTCAAGATATACTCCTCACGTGTCGTTAGAGCTTCTGGAGAGTGATTTTGAGCAGTCCGTTCCGGTATTCCGCCTTCACGGTATCATGGTCTACAGGCGCGGGGACGGCCATTTCCGACATGAAGTCGCCATATTTTATACCCAACTGGTGACAAGCGTTCATATCGATCACCGGTTGTTCACGCCGCCCCTCCACGACTAATAGGTCGCTGAACAGCGTAACGACCATATCGTCTTCGACCACACCAGCCAGCTCGAGCACGACAATGATCGTATCCGGCGTTTCGTAGATGTCCGTAGGAGGACGCCATATAATCGCCGAGTGCATCGGCCATGATCCGAATGATTCCAGGATGCCTTGGAATGCGGCTTCAGAGCGTTCCCGCCGTGTATATTTATAGGCAAGGTACCGGTAACGCACGTGGCATGCCTCCTTTCAACTTCATAGGCTCAACAGAAGAAAGCATTATAATTATAACGTGTTTTCGGATGAAAGAAAAGGGAAAATCCGGCACGATAGAAACTTAATTGATAAAATTGAATACCTGTTGCTTTTTCCAAAGGGTTGGAATATGTTATCGTAAATCAGACGGAGATTACAATCCTCCGCTGCAAGCGCCCTCCAGACAGTATGGGCAACAGGCGCGAGCGAAAAGAACAAGTCGCCTGGGAATCTCGGAAATACACATGCAATTATCGCCATGCAGCGGATGATGTGGTCAAAGAAAAAGGAGCGCCATACATGAAAATATTCATCACCGGCGGCGCGGGGTATATCGGCAGCCACATGGTTGCGGCGCTCGGCGAAAAGGGATACGAGGTGCTGGTCTACGACAATCTTTCAACCGGCTACCGGGACGCTCTGCTCTACGGCAGGCTGATCGTCGGGGATCTGAGCGATAAAGCGTTGTTGGAAAAAACTCTTCGAGAGTTCAAACCCGACGCGGTGATGCATTTCGCCGCCTTTATCCAGGTCGGGGAATCGGTGCAGGAACCGCTTAAATATTATCAGAATAACAGCCTCAATACCATCGGCCTCCTCGACGCGATGGTGAGCGCGGGCATTCATAACTTCATTTTTTCCTCGACTGCGGCAGTGTATGGAAATCCAAAAAACGCTCTGATACTTGAGGATGATCCGATAAGGCCGATCAATCCTTACGGGTCCTCAAAGGCATTCATTGAGCAGGTGTTGAAAGACCTGTCCC
>JANONA010000046.1:0-2887 GCA_031420575.1 Nitrospirota bacterium
GTCAGAGCTTTCGGGCGGCATGAAAAAGAGGGTTGGGCTTGCCCGGGCGATTTGCATGGACGCGGAGATCATCCTCTACGACGAGCCTACGACAGGGCTGGACCCGATCACGGCCGACTCCATCAACGACCTGATCGTGGATCTCCGGAGGAAGCTCGGGGTGACGTCCGTGGCCATTACGCACGACATGCAGAGCGCCTATAAGATATCGGACCGGATCGCCATGCTCTACAAGGGGGAAATCCAGGAGATCGGCGCCCCTGACCAGATCAGGAACACCACGAACCCTATCGTGCGCCAGTTCATCACCGGCAGCGCGGTGGGGCCGATAACGGCGGAATGAAATCAGTGCGGAATTCGGAATTCGGAGTGCGGAATGCGGAGTACTAAGTTCGGAGTGCGGAGTTCGGAGTGTGGAGTGGGAAATAATAATAATAATATATCTTGTTTTTGCCTTTTAAACTCCGCACTCCGCACTCGCCACTCCGCACTAACAAAGGAGTTCGCATGGCTAAACTGAACGCAGAGGCAAAAGTCGGTTTGCTGGTCGTCGTCGGATCGGTGGTACTGCTCTACATGACCTTTGCCGTGGGAAAATACCAGTTTGGAGAACAAAAAGGGTATGTCCTGGAGGCGGTTTTCGACTCCGTGGCCGGGCTTGACGCCAAGTCCTCGGTAAGAATGGCCGGAGTGAAGATCGGCGTGGTGGAGAAGGTGGAGCTTGAAAACAGCCGCGCCCGGGTGACCGTGCGGATCAATCCCGAGGCGCGGATCCTGCGCGGGACCGAGGCCATGATCAAGACCATGGGACTCCTCGGCGAGAAGTACGTGGAGTTCGTTCCGGTGAAGACCGGCAGGCCTCAGCCGCCCTCGCCGGACGGCTCTCCCTATTATCACGGCGGGGAGCGGGTGCAGGCAACCGTGTCGCCGAGCGATGTGGACAAGCTCATCAACCAGCTTTCGTCGATCTCCGATGACATCAAGCAGGTGACGGCGTCGCTCAGCCAGGTCTTCGGGACCGCGCGGGGCGCGCGAACCATGGAAGATATCCTGAACGACCTGCGTCAGACCACGGCGAATATCAAGGATTTTTCCTACACGCTCCAGGGTGACGGGAGTGAAATGGTGATGAGGCTGAATGAATTAGTCGCCAGTCTCAACGGCGTTGTCGGCGAGAACCGTGACAACCTGAAGGTAACGATGGAAAATGTCAAGGAAGCTTCGAAAAGCGCGGAAATGGCGCTGGCCTCCCTTGAGAACGCCGCCGGGAAGATCGAGCGCGGGGAGGGCACGATCGGCAAATTAGTGAACGATGACAGTATGTACAATAATATCGACAGCGCGGCCAAGGGTATCAGCGACTATACCTCAAGGGTCGAGCGGATGAAGACGATAGTCGGATTCCGCGGCGAATACCTGTTTCCCCGGTCCAAGAGCTATGTCACGCTGGAGCTCAAACCCCGGATGGACCAATATTACCTTTTTGAAATAACGTCGGATCCCTTCGAGAACTATACGAGGACAGTCCAGACGTCAACGCCGGGCGGCACGGTGGTGACCGAGACCTATGACGACAAATTCAAGTTCAGTCTTGAATTCGTTAAACGGTGGGGTAACCTTGCCCTCCGTCTTGGATTGATAGAATCCACCGGCGGTATTGGGGCTGATTATTATGCCTTCGATGACCGGATCAAATTCAGCGTGGATTCCTGGAACTTCAGCAGCAAAGAGCCCGGCAATGAGAACGCACAGGTGAAGGCGACGGCTGGCTATAGTATTGGAAAGACGCTCTTCGTGAATGCGGGGTACGATAATGCCCTTAACAGCAAGCGGGCAAGTCCGTTTGTGGGACTTGGTCTGCGCTTTGACGACAACGACTTGAAATATCTCATGGGAAGCGTGCCGATACCGAAGTGATCGAAGGTGAGAAGTAGTAACTACTCAGCCTCCGGTTGTCCGCGTCTTTCCTTGACTTTTACCGGATAGTTACTTAGAATAACGCTGAGGATCATATGGTGAGTAAGGCAATTACGAAAGCGGTTTTTCCCGCTGCCGGACTGGGGACCAGGTTTTTACCGGCGACCAAGGCCTCTCCGAAAGAGATGATGCCGCTTGTGGACAAACCGCTTATCCAGTATGTGGTGGAAGAGGCCGTGGCGTCCGGCATTGAAGAGGTGGTGATGGTCACCGGCAGGGGAAAGAGGTCCATTGAAGATCACTTTGACGTGGCCTTCGAACTCGAGGAGGACCTCAAGGCAAAGGGCAAGTACGAGCTGCTTTCCGAGATGCAGCGGATCGCCGAGATGGTGACGTTCTGCTATATCCGGCAGAAAAAGGCGCTCGGTCTCGGCCACGCGGTGTTGACGGCCAAGCGCATAGTGGGTGACGAAGCGTTTGCGGTGCTGCTCGGCGATGATATCATCGATGCCAGGGTTCCGGCGCTCAAGCAGATGATGGATGTCTATAAGAGGTACCCCGCCACGATCCTGGCGATCCAGAAAGTGCCGAAGTCGCAGACTCGGAACTACGGCATTATTGACGCGAAGAAGATCGAGGACGGCGTATACCTCGTGAAAGATCTTGTGGAGAAGCCCTCTCCGGGCGAGGCGCCCTCAAATCTCGCGATCATCGGCCGCTATATCCTGACGCCGGAGATTTTTACCGCCCTTGAACGGACGAAGCCGGGAAAAGGCGGCGAGATCCAGCTGACGGACGGGCTCAGGCTGCTTATGGAAAAGCAGCCGATCTACGCCTATGAGTTTCAGGGGGTACGGCACGACGCCGGGGACAAGCTGGGTTTTTTGAAGGCAACGGTTGAGTTTGGGCTGAAGAACCAGGAGTTCGGCCAGGAGTTCAGGAGTTATCTCAAAAAGCTGAAACTGTAAAG
>JANONA010000047.1:0-2661 GCA_031420575.1 Nitrospirota bacterium
GATGTCCTCAGGTCACTTGGCATCGAAGTGCCGGACGTGATCGGTCTTGCCAAGGCGCGAAGCGGGGAAGAGGGCTCGGAACGGGAGTTCGAACGGGTGTTTCTCCCCGGCGTTGAAGAACCCGTCATTCTCGAACCTACAAGCTCGACCACGCACTTAGTCGCGCGGGTGCGCGACGAGGCGCACCGCTTCGCCATCGAGTATCACCGGAAGCTGCGGGAGAAGAAGGCGGTGAGGTCCGAGCTGGACGATATTCCCGGGATCGGCGAAGCGCGGAAAAAGGCGTTGCTCCGGCATTTCGGAAGCGTGGCGAAGATCAAAGAGGCGAGCGCAGAGGACCTGGCGAAGGTGAAGGGGATGAACAAGAAGGCGGCGGCGGAGATTATAGAATTCTATCGGAACAGAACCACGCCGATATCATGACGTTTTGATCCTCTGCGCCAAATTCCGCTTGACTGGGTCCCGGTTTTTCTGCATACTTACCCTGCCTGATACCATTATTCACCGAGGAGGAATCGCATGTTCCGCACAACGTTGTATGCAGCAGTCCTTCTTGTTCTGAGTTATAGCGCTTCCCACGCCGCGCAGTCCTCAATCATCGACGCCGAAGGAATCGCCTGCATGGGCGACGACCGGTCGCGCAAGCAGACGGAATCCGCGGCGCTCACGGATGCCAAGAAGAAGGCCGTGGAATATGTCGCGACCCATCTCACGAGCGAGACCGAGGTGAAGAACTTCAGTCTCGAAAAGGACCTGGTGGCCGCTTACGCCCATGCCGAGGTCAAGCTCATCCAGGAACTGTCGAAGGAATGGTACCGGGACCCGAACGCCGGCGACTGCCTCAAGGTCAGGATCAAGGCCGAGGTGATCCCGGACCGCGCGGCCATGCAGAAGCTGGCGGCGCAGAGCCCGGCCATGGCCGATGACCCGTCCGCGCCGCTTACGGTCAGGGCGTGGACCGACAAGAAGAGCTATCAGGCCGGAGAAAAGGTGAAGGTCTTCATCAAGGGCAACAAGCCGTTCTATGCCAGGGTGATTTACCGGGACGCGGCTGGCGAGATGGTTCAGATCCTTCCGAACGCGCACCGGACGGAGAACTATTTCAACGGCGGCACGATGTACGAAATCCCTGCCGGCGGCGACGGATTCGAATTGGAGGTGAACCCGCCGTTCGGCGAGGAGAATATCATCGTCTATGCCGGCAGCGCGCCGCTGGGCGAGATCGCCACGGCGCCGCGGGGCGGCATGCTGGAGGTGAAGACCAAGGCAAAAGACCTCGGCGTCAGGACCCGGGGCATCAAGATCGCGGAGAGGAAGGACGGCGGCGCGGGCAGGGCGGCGGAGTTCTTCGAGGATACGGTGAAGGTGACAACGGGGAAGTAGTTGCTCCAGGAAGATTCAGCATGATAGTATGCGTTCATTAAGCGGCCGGTTGACTGCACATAAAGCAAATCCGGGAAAAGATGTATGAAAATCCGCGACGTCATCAGGATGATCGAAGAGGACGGATGGCATCTCGTTGATACCAAAGGGGGCCATCGACAATTGAAATGCATGTTCGCGGTATGAAAGAGGATGGCCTTACGATTCCCGATTCGACCTCATTTGCCGAATTTGTTGCGATTCCGTAGTTCAGATGTCCTCGGAGGAAATAGATGGAAAAATTTTCTGTACTCGTGGTCCTGTTCATGCTCGCTTCGAATGCTTCAGCCGCCGATAACCGCGGCGTGGCGGTGAAGGGCACGGCGGCGCCTACCGCGCCTGCCAAGGAGCTCAGGACCGCGCTGGTCATCGGGAACAGCACCTACCTGTCCTCGCCGCTCAAGAACCCGGCGAATGACGCCCGGGTGATGGCTAAGGCGCTTCGCGACCTCGGATTCGCCGTGGACGAGCGCACCAACCTTTCCCAGGGCCAGATGAAGCAGGCCATCGAGGACTTCGGCAGGAACATCAGGGCGGGCGGGGTCGGGCTCTTCTACTACGCCGGCCACGGCATGCAGGTGAACGGCAGGAACTACCTTATCCCTGTGGATGCGGACATCCAGGGCGAAGCGGAAGTGGATTATAAGGCAGTGGACGCCGGGCTGGTGACGGCCAAAATGGAGCTGGCGCGGAACAACATGAACATCGTGATCCTCGACGCCTGCCGGAACAATCCCTTCAGCAGGAGTTTCCGAGCGGCCAATCAGGGCCTTGCAAGCATGCTCGCGCCCTCCGGCACGTTCATCGCCTATGCCACGGCGCCGGGGTCGGTCGCCAGCGACGGAACAGGGCAGAACGGGCTGTACACCGAGCAGCTCGTGAACAACATGAAGAAGCCGGGACTCCGGATCGAGACCGTGTTCAAACAGGTCCGCTCGGGCGTGCAGGACAGGACGCAGGGCAAGCAGGTTCCCTGGGAGTCGTCGTCGCTCGTCGGCGATTTCTACTTCTCCGGTAAACCGCCCGCAGACGGCATCGACCGGTCGAAGCTTGAGGGGCTTGCCGAAGGCTCGAAGGAGCGGCAGGCGGAGCTTGCGCGGCTCCAGAAGCTCGAGGCAGAGGCAGCGGCCCAAATGGCGAAGGAGCAGGCTGAGATTTCGAAGAAGGAGAAAGAGTTTGCGGCGCTGGACGCGCAGATAGCGAGCATGAAGTCCCGGCTCGGCTCAGGCGCGGCTGGGG
>JANONA010000048.1:0-2309 GCA_031420575.1 Nitrospirota bacterium
CGTATCCGACGGCAGGGCGTCGTTGCTCCTGGAAGGCCGGTGCTTGAGGGCAGACGCCACCTTGTCGAGCAAGACCTCCAGTTGCAGCGGTTTTTCCAAAAAATCGTAGGCCCCGGCTTTTATGGCGGCAACCGCCGCCTCAATACCGGCATGTCCGCTCATCATGATGACGGGGAGTACAGGAAATCGGGCATGGAGACGTTTCAAGAGCTGCATACCGTCGATGCCGGGGAGCCAGATATCCAGCAGCACCAGCGAGGGCTCCATGGTATCGAGTCTCTGCCAGAAGCTCTCCGCATCCGGAAAGGTGAGGACCGGATAGCCCTCGTCCTTCAGAATGCCCTCTACCGTGGAAGTGATGGAAGCTACGTCGTCTATTATACAGATAGGGTTCATATAAGGTTATGCCTGATGTTCGTTCCGTTCTGAAGTGATAATAGAGTAAGACAATGAAGGACGTTTGTCAAGGACAAGCCGTGCGGACATAATAAAAAACCCTGAGTCTTTACAAACTCAGGGTATTCACTTCGGTTATTGAAAGCATAATGCATATTATCTCTTTGCCGGCCACTCCTTCAACCTCGGACACTTTTTCTTAGCGCGGCTGTCGGTGCAGTCGCCGCAGATCGTCATATCAGGACTGCACGGGACAAAGCCTTCCGCACTGTGTGCATTCGCTGCTTTCTCAATCTTCGCGCTGCGCGCTTTCTCGATGCTGGTAACTTTCGACATGTTCACATAATGCTTCTTTGACGGAATTACAGATTAAGCCTTTCATTCCGCAATCCGCACTCCGCATTCCGCACTGATTAATCCATCCGGTAATTCGGCGCTTCCTTCGTGATCACCACGTCATGCACGTGCGATTCACGAAGACCGGCGACCGTGATCTTAATGAACTGCGTCCGCTCCTTCAGCGCCTTCAGGCTTTCGGCGCCGCAGTAGCCCATGCCTGCCCGCACACCGCCGATGAGCTGGTGTACGCTTGCCGAGAGCGTCCCCTTGTACGGCACCCGGCCCTCGATGCCCTCGGGCACGAGCTTGGTCCTTTCCTCCTCGTGCGCCTGGAAATAGCGGTCCTTACTGCCCCGCTCCATGGCTCCGATTGAGCCCATGCCGCGATACACCTTGTAGCTCCTGCCCTGGAACAACACACTCTCGCCGGGGCTCTCTTCCGTGCCCGCAAAAAGGCCGCCTATCATGACGAGTGACGCGCCGGCCGCCAGCGCCTTGGTGATGTCGCCGGAGAACTTAATGCCGCCGTCCGCGATGACCGGAATGCCGGCCTTGTCCGCTTCTTTGCAGCAGTCCATGATTGCCGTGATTTGCGGTACGCCCGCGCCGGAAACAACCCGGGTGGTGCAGATAGAGCCGGGACCGATGCCTACCTTCACGCAGTCCGCGCCCGCGCGGATGAGGTCCTTCGCGGCGTCGGCTGTTGCAATGTTCCCGGCCACCACATCGAGCTCGGGATACTTCTTCTTGATTGCCTTCACCGCATCGATCACACCCTGGGAATGGCCATGAGCCGTGTCAACGACAATGATGTCCACGCCGGCCTTGATCAGCTCGGGTACGCGCTCGAAATAATCGCCCACGCCGACCGCGGCGCCCACACGGAGGCGTCCGAACTTGTCCTTACAGGCATTCGGATATTTGATCTTCTTCTCGATGTCCTTGATCGTAATGAGGCCGCGCAGACTGTCATCCTTGTCCACGATCAGGAGCTTCTCGATCTTATACTTCTGGAGGATCTTCATGGCCTTTTCGAGCGTGGTTCCAAGCGGGGCAGTGATGAGATTGTCCTTGGTCATCACTTCGGATACCTTGAGGTTATAGCGGGTCTCGAACCGGAGGTCGCGGTTGGTCAGGATGCCGACGAGCTTGTGGCCCCTGATGACCGGCACGCCCGAGATGCGGTACTTCTTCATCACTTCCAGCGCGTCGGAGATCTTGGCGTCGGGCGAAATGGTGATGGGGTCGATGATCATGCCGCTTTCCGACTTCTTGACCTTGTCCACTTCCTCGGCCTGCAGGTCAATGGGGAGCGCCTTGTGAATGAATCCGAGGCCTCCTTCCTGGGCCAGTGCGATGGCGAGCTTTGCCTCGGTCACGGTATCCATGGCCGCGCTCACGAGCGGGATGTTGAGGCCTATCCGCTTGGTAAGCTGCGTGCGGACGTCCACGTCCTTGGGCAAGATATCGGATTTCGCGGGTAACAGCAGAACGTCATCAAAGGTAAGACCTTCACGAATCGGACCGACAACCATGGAATTCTCCTTTGGATAAAAAAAGATGTATCATGCATC
>JANONA010000049.1:0-1600 GCA_031420575.1 Nitrospirota bacterium
AGGTCGTTGCCCGCGGCGGATATTACACCGAGGCCCGTTATCAGCATTGAGGTATTATTCATTTTCCGACCATGCTCTGTTTTTATCCGTGCGAATCATACGTTTCCCGCGTTCATCGGTGTCGATGTCTTTTATCCTGGGTGACGCTGTCATCTACTCCAGGAAGGCATCCCGAGGATATCAAGCCCTTGATCGATCGTCACAATCCGCATGTCCGGATACCGCGTACGAATATAGCGGACTAATTCGCTGATGTTCACCCGCTCGTTAAAAACCACGCGATTGAGCTGTGCTGCGGCGCCGCTCTTTTTACCGGTAATCGTATCGCCGGGCCGCGGCGTTCCCGCGAGCGGGGCGAAACGGAGGGAACCGGCGGTCAGAAACCATCTGTCCCTCGTGTGCCTCCCGAGCGCGCCGGAGGGGCTGAAGAGAAGCTGTTCTCCCCGCGTGAATGTCCCTCGCTTGTCGGTCAGCGTGATCTTGGCGTCTATCTCGTGATGATAGATGATGATCCAGTTCTTTTCCACATGGGCGCTGTCAATAGCTCTTTTCAGCTTCACCAGACCCTGCCTGCTGGTGAAGGACCGGAGCTCGTAGGGCTCGATGCCGGCGGTGTTGAATTTGTTCTTCCCGCCCCTGCCGGATCGATAGTATTTGCCGGCGAGCTCCCGTACCGTCTCATTGCTCTTGTTGTACGGATACACGAGGTTCTTAACGGTTACCCCCAGGCCCTCGAGCGTTGCCTTTGATCGGGACAACTCGTCCTCGACTTGAGCGGGAGCGAGAGACCTCAAGTTCGGATGAGTCGCAGTATGGCCCATAATCTCCCAGCCCGCATCCCTGAGCCCGATGATCTGCTCGGGATTCATATACCCCGGCCTGTTGATCCAGTCAGTCGTGATCGCCGAGCAGGCAACCGCTCCCTGCTCCGCAAAGATATCCCTGGCCACCAGATAATCCGTATCATACCCATCGTCGAACACGAAGGTGACTAACGGAATTGACCCCGCCGCACTCGGAAAGACAGCCTCCCGGGGGCTGATCCCGCCGCAGGAAACAATGAATATCAGCAGCCACGTAACGATAAGGGGCCGTCTCATGATTCCCGGTGGCATGCCATTAGGAGTCTTTCTTCCTGTTCTCGTAGACGAAATGGGCCATGGTATCGATGGAGTGGAATATCTCTTTCCCCTGGTCCATGTTCTTCACTTCCATGCCGAAGTTGCGCTGCAGCAGCACCACGATCTCGACGGCATCGAGGGAATCCAACCCGAGCCCTTCGCCGAACAGGATTGCGTCGTCCTTGATATCGGCCGGGTTGATATCTTCCAGCGAGAGATCCCGGACGATCATCTCCTTGAGCTCTTTTCGAATTGCCGCCAGTTCCCGCTCTTTATTGTTCTCCATCTTTTCTTTTTCTCCTTGCCGGTAACGTGTTGATAGTATAACCTAAATCCTACAATCGAACCACAGAGTTCACAGAGTAACATACTGATTTAAAGGAATAAACCCTAAAACCGATGTTTCTCTCTGCGCACTCAAAAGGTGACTGCTACAAGTCTTATAATTTTTCAAAATCAAACTCACGAGAACACGGAGA
>JANONA010000050.1:0-1528 GCA_031420575.1 Nitrospirota bacterium
CTCCAGCCCATGATGAGCCACGGCAACGACGGCAGGAACACGAACCGGTCATCGTCGCTCACTACTGTTACGTCCGCGTTCTTGCCGAGCAGCCTCTTCAGTTCAAACGCCGCTGTCAATCCCCCGAACGATCCCCCTAAAACAACGATCTTCGACATATTTCCTCCCCCTTGATGCAGACTACAGACGCCATATGTAGTTTTTCTGTAACTACTCAGGCTCCAAATTCGTCGTCCCCGAAGGCCTCTATCCCAGACAAATTCATTCGGGGACGGACCCAGTGATTTTTATGAACCCCTGGATTCCCGATAAAAGCGCTCGGGAATGACGGATTTATTATGAAAGCCACCTGAGTAGATACGTTTTTCTACGGTCTACCATCTACTGTCTACTGTCTTCAAAACATCCCAACGACCTTTTCTCCGCCGGTCATGATGTCCGTCAACTTGTCGTAGTCAATGGTTTTTACCCGGTCATCCATCTCTGAATCCTTGAGCCCCCGAAGCCTCTTGTCGTCATTTAGAACATATACCGCGCCGGGAAAAGTTCCAAGCCGTTCCTTTTGCGCGAAATAGACCCCGTTTTGCAGCAGGACAAGATCGGCCCCACCTTCCTTCGCAAGGGTCAAGCCGATCGCTCCATCGGTCGTATCCGGTGCGCTCTTTATCATCACGAGCATAGCAACCTCCTCTTTAGAATATCATTGTCGTTTTTGCTTCTTTTATCAGCCCTGCGAGCTCTTTGCCGCTGACCGCCTTAACGCCTTCAACCACGTCTCCCTGCGCTACACGCTGGGTTTTCAGGGAGAGCTCGGCCGCATACACCGCCACGCCCATTTCCAGACAGTCCTTGAGAGCGCCTTCGAGATTGGTGAACCCCGTCCCGGTATCGTCCTGCCCTTTTTTCGCGAGAAGAACACCGCCGTCCACCAGGATCAAGTCAACGCTCAGTTCGCCTGATGCCGCGCCCAGGGCATGCCTGACCGCCTCCGCCGCGTTGATATCACCGTAGGGCGATCGTTTCAGTATCATTGCAATGGCAGCCATTTCATCCTCCTTGTGTTTTAATTCCGCACTCCGCACCCCCCGCACTCGCGGGTCCACACCCCACATTCGCGCTTTGCACTCATAAACGTCGGGTGCAGGCTCGTAAACGCCGGGGGCAGGCTCCGCATTAGCGTCATGCTCCGAGATTGAGCCAAACATCGGTCTCGCCCATGGTTGCAAACAGTCCCTTGAGGGAGCCGATTTCCGTATTTGCAAGATAATCATCTTTCGCCGCACGGCGAAAGTTCACGCAGCCGCCTCAGAGATACACCTTCAGCCCTTTTTGTATGAGCCGGGTAAATTCCTCCTCGGCATTCAGAATGCCTTTTGCCTTCTGTTTTGTCAGAAAACAATAAACGCCGTCAGCGGATGCAATGAGATTGACGGTATGGCCCTTGTTCAGCGCGGACTCCGCGATGCGGGCGCTTGTCAGGGTGTTCTCGTACGAATACGGCGATGTGGATAAATACAGGGTAACGGTT
>JANONA010000051.1:0-1619 GCA_031420575.1 Nitrospirota bacterium
AACCGTCCGGTCCTCGGGACGATAGCGGGCTGGGGTCTGAGCGATGACGCGAATCACATGACCGGCCCGTCGCGTGAGAGCGAGGGCCTGATCCTGGCCATCACGAAAGCGCTGACCTCCGCGGGAATCGGTCCCGGGGACGTGGGCCTTATCGCCGCGCATGGCACCGGGACCGTGTACAACGACGCTATGGAGATGCGGGCCTTCCGCGCGGTCTTTCAAAACCACGAACGGCCGGTTTATTCCATCAAGGGCGGCATCGGCCATACCATGGGCGCGGCCGGACTCGTGGAGATGATTATTGCGCAACGCGCGCTCCGGGAACGGACCGTGCCTCCAACGGTGAATCTGAAGGACCCTGACGATGATGCTCGGGGATGGGTTTCGGATTGCCGGCAGTCGGTCCGCGAACAGGCTTTTGCCATAGTGACGAACGCGGGCTTCAGTGGGGTGAACACGGCGCTGGCGCTGGCGTGCAGTGTAAGTAAGAAGTAAGAAGTAAGAAGCAAGAAGCAAGACCCCGGTTTTGAATCGTTGATTGAAATCGTGTATGAAAATAATGGTCCGCGGCATAGGATGGCTCACCCCTGAGGGATACGGCTGTATCAGGAGCGGGCTCCGGCACACGTACGAACTCGGCGAAGGCGTCAACACCCTGCCGAAGATGGATATTTTTTCGCATCCCTTTAAGAACTTCGGACGGCTCGACACGATTTCAAGGATGACTGCTTACGCGGTGAGCCTTGCTCTGCGGGACGCGGGCATTGAATATTCGCCCCTGGGGAAACAGGACATCGGGATTGTGGGAACGAATGCGGAAGGCTCGTTCCGGTCCGATAGGGAGTACTTTCGGGATTACCTCGAGGAAGGGCGCACGCTGTCGCGGGGAAACCTGTTCATATACACGCTGCCATCCAGCCCGATCGGTGAATCGGCTATTCATTTCGGATTGCGGGGTCCCGTTCTGTATGCGGCGAGCGAAAACAACGCTCTCACAACCGTGCTCGACATTGCGGAGGAGCTGATCCTCGCCAATGATTTGCCGGTCATGCTCGCCGGAAAAGCGGAAGCGGATGAGGCGGTCTTTTTTGTCATCGAGCGGAATCCCGGTCAGGACAGGCCGGCTCTTTGTGAATTGGCGGCAGCACGAGCTCTTGTGGAAACAAGCCCTGATCTAACGGAGTTGATACGGAAATTCTTACGAATGGCGGCGGGAAAGGGATAGTGTGAAGATCAGACTCATTTATCCAAAGTGGCCCAAACTTGAACGACAGACGGAGTTCCATCTGCCGCCGCACGGTCCGATCTGCTTTGCGGCCACCGTCCCCGGCGATGTCGAGCTCGTGTTCACGGATGAACACGTGGAGGAAATCAATTTCGACGAGAAGGCCGACCTTGTGGCCATCTCCTGCATGCTCACTTGCCAGATCAGGCGCGGGTGGGAGATCGCCGACCAGTTTCGCGCGAGGGGAATCCCCGTCATCTTCGGCGGTATCGGCGCCATGCTGCATGCGGAGGAAACCATGCAGCATGCCGATTCGGTGTTCCTTGGCGAGGCTGAGGGCCGCTTCGGACAGGTCCTTCAGGATCTCGAAAATAATAACCTCAAAAAAACGTAT
>JANONA010000052.1:0-2900 GCA_031420575.1 Nitrospirota bacterium
TGCTCCCGCTGATCCCCAGCTCGCGCTCCAGCTCCTCGATCGGTTTGCCCGGAACGTAGGGGATGAGGTTTTTTATGTTCTCGGAAACAGTGATCAAGTTTATAAACTCCTCATTGCGGATTTTTCATTCCGCACTCCGCACTCCGCACTCCGCAATGAATCTACTGACTTTTCGGATACGACCCCAAAACCTTCAGAAACATGCAGTCCTGCCGCAGGCGTTCGATGGCCGCGGCGACCTTCTCGTCCTCGATGTGGCCTTCCATGTCAAGGAAGAAGACATAATCCCATACCTTCCTGCCCGACGGCCGGGCATCGAGCCTGTTCAGGTTGATCCCGCTCTCGGCAAAGGGCGCGAGCATGGCATAGAGCGCGCCTACCTTGTCCTTGATCGAGAACATGATCGAGGTCTTATCGCGGCCCGTTTTCTCCGGAGATTTCGGGGCGATCACGAGAAACCGTGTAATATTACTAACGCTGTCCTCGATCTTTTTCCCCACGATCCGGAGTCCGTACAGCACAGCCGCCATCTCGCTGGCGATTGCCCCGACCGTGGGATCATCCACCGCCAGTTCAGCGGCCCGGGCCGTGCTCGGCGCGTCCAGGACCGGCACGTTGGCCAGGTTTTTTTCGAGCCACTGCCTGCATTGCGTTGCCGCGGGCGCGATCGTATAAATTTTCCTGACGTCTTCGATCGCGCCCGACTTGTTCATGAGGTGCTGCGACACCTCAAGCATGATCTCGGCTGATATCTTGAGGTCCGAGTCGATGAACGTGTCAAGGGTGTAAATTACCGCTCCTGACGAGGAGTTTTCGATGGGCACCACGCCGAAGTCTGCCCGGCCGCGCTCCACCTCATTGAACACGTCCCTGATGCTTTCCATCGATACGTACTGGGCCGCAAGACCAAACTGCTGCATTCCGGCCATGTGCGTGAAGGTTGCGCGGGGACCGAGGTATGCGACCTTAAGCGGACGCTCCAGGGAAAGGGACGAGGAAAGTATCTCGCGGTAAACGGCGCGCAGGGCATCCTGGGGGAACGGCCCGGTGTTTCGCGAGAAGAGGCGCTCAAGGATCTCCCGCTCCCGCGAGGGTGAGTGAAAATCAAGCTTCTCCGTTTTCTTGATGTTGCCGATCTCGATGACGATCCGGGCGCGCTCGTTCAAAAGATCGATCAGCTGGTTGTCGAGCTCATCGATCTTTTTTCGGAGTTCTTGAATTTTTTCCATTGACATGAGAATGCTTCCTGCCTGAAGGGGAAGGGGATTTATGAATTATAGTTTATTTTTTAAGCGGTTGCAAGGACTTTTTGGAACAGCGGTGATGGATATCAGGATCGAATTTCATGATTCCGGCAATTATTCAAACCTCGAGCTTCTCCGCCAGCATCCACGCATCGATCTCGCCCGGCGCCATGGGCACCGAGAACAGGAATCCCTGGGCAAACTGGCACTGCAGCTCCTTGAGCTGCACCAGATGGTGGTCCAATTCCACTCCCTCGGCGATCACCACAAGATTCATGGTTTTTGCCAGCGAAATAATCGACAGGATGATCTCCTGGTTCTGGCCGTTCGCGGTGAGCTTGCTGATGAATGAGCGGTCGATCTTGAGCGCGTTGATCGGGAGGAGGTGCAGATAACTGAGCGAGGAATAGCCCGTGCCGAAGTCGTCGATATGAATGTGTACCCCCATGGCGCGGAGCTGGTTCATCGTTGCCACCGCCATATCGATATTCTCCATGATCATGCTTTCCGTTATCTCGAGCGCCAGACACTCCGGTTCGACCCCGGTTTCCTTGAGTATCTCGGCCACCCGGTCGCCCAGTTTCTCCTGGGCGAACTGCTTGCCCGAGATATTGACGCTCATCTTGAGCGGGGTCTTCGAGGGATACCGCTCCTGCAATGCTCTTAGTTCCCGGCAGGCTTCCCGAAGGATCCAGTCGCCGATCGTGGCGATCAGACCGCACTCCTCCGCCAGAGGGATGAACTCCAGGGGATAGACTATGCCCCGCGTTGCATGGTTCCAGCGCACCAGCGCCTCGAAGCCGATCAGCCGATGCGTTTTGAGATCAATGATGGGCTGATAGAAGAGGACCAATTCCTTGTGGTCAACGGCGCCGTGCATATCAGCCTCAAGCTGTATCCGGTCAAGGATGTTCGCGTGCATTTGGGTATCGAAGAGCTCGGAGGACCCGCCTCCCCGTCCCTTTGCCTGATACATGGCAATGTCCGCGTCGCGCAGAACCTGCTCGGGCCGTTCGTAGCGCTCCGTACCGAGGGTGATCCCGATACTGACAGCCGCATAGATTTCGTGTCCGTTGACTATGAGCGGCGTTGCCAGCGCTTGATGTACCCGGTCGGCGACGTCAACAGCGTCCTTCAACTCGCTGATGTTCTCCAGAAGGACGGCAAACTCGTCTCCGCCGAGCCGCGCGACCGTGTCCCCCGGCCGAAGACATTCGGTCAGCACGCGGCTCATCACCACGAGAAGCTGGTCCCCGACGAGGTGGCCGAGACTGTCGTTGATGATCTTGAAACGGTCCACGTCGAGAAAAAGGACCGCATAGAGGGCGTTGTCGCGTCGCTGCGACGTGGTGATGACGTGCTGGAGACGGTCCATAAAAAGGGCGCGGTTCGGCAGGCCCGTCAGGGCGTCGTGGAAAGCGTCATGGACAAGCTGCTCTTCCACCGTCTTGCGGGACGTAATGTCCGTCTGTGACCCGGCCATGCGGTACGCCTGGCCGGACACGTTCCTGACAACAAGCCCGCGGTTGAGCATCCAGCGGTACGTCCCGTCCTTGTGCATGATGCGGAACTCGCCTTCAAAATGCTGGCTCCCCCCGCTGAGATGGGCGGCGATCCTGGCCTCCACTTCAGCGCGGTCGTCGGCATGGATGCGGC
>JANONA010000053.1:0-2194 GCA_031420575.1 Nitrospirota bacterium
GGTCCGATCTGCTTTGCGGCCACCGTCCCCGGCGATGTCGAGCTCGTGTTCACGGATGAACACGTGGAGGAAATCAATTTCGACGAGAAGGCCGACCTTGTGGCCATCTCCTGCATGCTCACTTGCCAGATCAGGCGCGGATGGGAGATCGCCGACCGGTTTCGCGCGCGCGGGATCCCCGTCATCTTCGGCGGCATCGGCGCCATGCTGCATGCGGAGGAAACCATGCAGCATGCCGATTCGGTGTTCCTCGGCGAGGCTGAGGGCCGCTTCGGACAGGTCCTTCAGGATCTCAGAAATAATAACCTCAAAAAAACGTATGACTATCAGTGGAACTTCCCCGATATGAGCGTTGTGGGACCGGCCCGGCGGAACATTCTGAACCGGGAGCTCTACAACTATCGCGGGGTGCAGATGGTCGATCTCATTCACGCTTCGCGGGGCTGCCGGTACAATTGTTTCTGCTGTTGTACGCCCTTTCTTGGCGGTCGAGAGTTCAGGCCCCGTCCCATCGATGACGTCGTTCGTGAAGTGGCGTCCATCGACAACAACCGTTTTTTCTTTGTTGACAACTCACTGGCCCAGAACGATCAGTGGGAAAAGGATCTCTTCCGCGCCCTGATCCCCTTGAAGAAGAAATGGGTTTCTCATCCCATCAAGGACGACGACGAGATACTGGACCTCGCGGCCGAGGCGGGTTGCTGGTACGTGTACCAGGCTATCTTCGACACCTCGAACTTTATCCGGAACCGGGTGAAGCGGCTGCAGGACCGCGGTATCGGCGTCGAGGGTACGATCATCCTCGGGATGGACGAACAGGATGAGGACTCTGTCAAGCGGCTTGTGGATTTCCTGCTTGAGATCAAGCTGGATTTGGCTGAGTTCACGATCCTGACCCCTTTCCCCCATACGCCGGTCCGTGATATGCTCGAGAAAGAGGGCAGGATACTGACGAACGACTGGAACCAATACACAGGCGGGAAAGTCGTGTACCAGCCCGCGAAAATGACGCCGGAAAAGCTTCAGGACCTGTACTATTACGCCTGGGACACGTTCTACAAGGAAAGCAGCCAGAACCTCAAGATGGCCAAGCTCTTCCTCAAGGTCATTGAAAAGGAAAAGGCCGACGGAACGTACCGGGGAGCGAATCTCAGGCGCAGGAAATGGCAAAAGGAAGAAATTGCGGAGAAGGTCCGATGAAAATACTGCTGATTTCGGCAAATGTGACCCTGTCGCCGTACCCGCTCTATCCCCTGGGAGTGAGCATCATTGCGGCTGTGCTCACGAAGGCCGGTCATGAGGTGCGGCAGGCGGACTTCCTGCAGCAAAATATGTCTCTTGAGGCGATCGGCCGGGAGGTGCGGGAGTTCGGCCCCGACCTGGTCGGGATATCGGTGCGCAATATCGACAACGTGAACCTTCTGCACGAGCAGTACTATATCCAGAACGTCAAGAACATCGTGAGCACGGTCAGGGAAGTCTCGAGCGCGAAAGTGCTCCTCGGAGGAGCGGGGTTCTCCCTGATCCCGGACTTGATTCTGAAAGAGACCGGCGCTGATTACGGCATTATCGGCGAAGGCGAGGTACTCACTGTTGAGTTCGCGAACAATGCGGCAAAAGGGATCTACCCGAAGGCGCCCCTCATCAGGTCCACGACAAGGCTCCCGGGCGCCCAGATCAACTCGGCGCTCTATGATGAGCGCTTGCTCGAGTTTTATCTCCACAGCGGCAATATTGCTTCGATCCAGACGAAACGGGGATGCGCCTATAAATGCGTGTACTGCACCTATCCTCTTCTCGAAGGCACGGAGCTTCGAAGGAGAGAACCGCGGGCGGTGGTCGACGACATCGAACTCCTGCGCGACAAGTTCAAGACCAAATATATTTTCTTTGTCGATTCCGTGTTCAACGACGACGAAGGCGCGTACCTCGAAGTGGTTGACGAGATGATTCGGCGCAAGGTCAGCATCCCCTGGACCGCATTCTTTAAGCCGCGGGGTCTGACCGACGAGCTCGTCCTGCGCATGAAGAAGACCGGGCTCGGCGCCGCCGAAGTGGGCGCCGACGCGGCCTGCGACACGACACTCAGGAAGATGGGCAAGAGCTTTACCTTCAGCGACGTCACGGCGTGCAACGAGCTCTTTGCGCGCCACGAGATCGCCGCGTCGCATTTCTTCATGTTCGGCGGCCCGGG
>JANONA010000054.1:0-1729 GCA_031420575.1 Nitrospirota bacterium
GCCGCATCCATGCCGACGACCGCGCTGAAGTGGAGGCCAGGATCGCCGCCCATCTCAGCGGGGGGAGCCAGCATTTTGAAGGCGAGTTCCGCATCATGCACAAGGACGGGACGTACCGCTGGATGCTCAACCGCGGGCTTGCTGTCAGGAACGTGTCCGGCCAGGCGTACCGCATGGCCGGGTCCCAGACGGACATTACGTCCCGCAAGACGGTGGAAGAGCAATTAGTCTACGACGCTTTCCACGACGCCCTGACGGGCCTGCCGAACCGCGCTCTTTTTATGGACCGTCTCCAGCACGTCATCACCACGTCGCGGCGACGCGACAACGCCCTCTATGCGGTCCTTTTTCTCGACATGGACCGTTTCAAGATCATCAACGACAGTCTCGGCCACCTTGTCGGGGACCAGCTTCTTGTGGTGATGGGCCGCGTGCTGACCGAATGTCTTCGGCCGGGGGACACGGTCGCGCGGCTCGGCGGCGACGAGTTCGCCGTCCTTCTGGAGAACATCAGTGAGTTGAAGGACGCTGTCGACGTCGCCGACCGGATCCATCAAACACTGTCGCCTCCGCTCATAGTCAAGGGACACGAAATCTATGCGCCTGTCAGTATCGGGATCACCCTGAGTTCAGACCGCTACGAACGGCCTGAGCAGGTCCTGCGCGACGCGGACATTGCCATGTATCAGGCAAAGGGCCGGGGAGGCGGGTGCAGCGAGATCTTCGATACCAAAATGCACGCGAACATCCTTGACCGGATACAGCTTGAGGCTGATTTGCACGGCGCCGTGGACCACAAGGAATTGGTCCTCTTCTATCAGCCCATCATTGATCTAAAAACGCATCGGCTGATCGGCTTTGAGGCGCTCGTCCGCTGGAACCATGCAACGCGGGGCCTGATCTATCCCCTGGAGTTCATCCCGCTGGCGGAGGAGTGCGGTCTGATCGCCACTATCGGCGAGTGGATCCTTCGGGAAGCCTGCCGAGAACTAAGAGCATTGCAGGAGCGGTATCCCTCGAAGACCCCGCTCAAGATGAGCGTCAATATCTCGGGCAAGCAGTTCGTCCAGGAGAACCTGGCCGACCGGGTGGCCGAGATCGTCAGGGAAACAGGGGTCGATCCGCACAGTCTGGCGATCGAGATAACGGAAAGCATGATCATGGAGAATATCGATATGGCGGTGGCAACGATGAACCAGCTCCGCGCCATGGGGGTCCATATCCATATCGACGACTTCGGCACGGGCTATTCCTCGCTCAGCTATCTGCACCTCCTCCCGATCAACGCGCTCAAGATAGACCGCTCCTTCATAAACAAGCTCACCGCGAACGGCAAGAACCAGGAGATCGTCCTGTCGATCATTTCGCTGGCCAAGAGCATGAATTTTGCTGTGATCGCCGAGGGAGTGGAATTGGACCACCATCTGGCGCAGCTCAAGGAGCTGCAGTGCCAGTTTGCCCAGGGATTCCTGTTCTCGGAGCCCATGGCGCCGGGCGCGATCGATGCGTGGGTGCGGGCGGAGAAGCTTGAGGTTTGAATAATTGACGGAACCATGAAACTCGATCCTGATATCCATCACCGCCGTCGCAAAAAGTCCTTGCAACTGCCTAAAAAATAAACTATAATTCAAAAATCCCCTTCAGGCAGGAAGTATTCTCATGTCAATGGAAAAAATTCAAGAACTCCGCAAAAAGATTGATGAACTCGACAACCATCTGATCGACCTGC
>JANONA010000055.1:0-5898 GCA_031420575.1 Nitrospirota bacterium
GAATCGTTCGATCAGGCCATCAAGGACGGCGCGCGACGGGTGGTGGCCCTCTCCTTGTCGCCCTTTGCAAACGAGGTCACGACCGGCGCCTATAAAAATGCCTGCGAAGGGCTGGGAAGCGGGGAGACCTGTCCGCTCTTCATTGCGAGCTGGCATGACAATCCGCTCTTCATCCAGGCCTGGCAGGAGCGCGTATTCCATGGACTGAAGCGCTTCCGGACAGGACAGCAAAAGCACGTCGTGGTCATCTTCACCAGCCACAGCATCCCCGTCCGGTACATCGCCGCGGGCGATCCCTACCAGCGGCAGGTTGAAGAGACGGTAAAGCTCGTTGTCGACAAGCTCGATATCAGGAACTGGCGCATTGCCTGGCAGAGCAAAGGGGCACGGGCCACGGAGCCGTGGATTGAGCCGGCAGTGGAGCCTACGCTGGACACAATCGCGCGGGAAGGGTTCAAGGAAGTGCTCGAAGTGCCGATCGGGTTCACCTGCGACCACCTGGAGACGCTCTACGATATCGACATCGTGCACCGGGCGCACGCGAAAAAACTGGGGCTCAACTTTGAACGCGCCGAATCACTGAACACCTCTCCGCTCTTCATCAAGGCCCTTGCGGATATTGTAAAAAAAACGTAACTACTCAGGTTATCAGGTTCACGGTTCACGGTTGGCTGCTTTGCTTTCCTGATATTTTTGAGATAGTTGATGAATCCACGAACGGCAGCGCGTGTTCGTCCGGCCTGCTCGTAGGCGTCTTTGAATTCGTTGGGCGATATGCTACTCTTCATCTCAATCTTCATCGCTCTCTAACCGTGAACCGTGGAACCTTGAACCTGAGTAGTTACTATTTTATTTATTATGGAAATCGTCACCGCACAACAAATGAAGAACATAGACCGCAGGGCGATCAGGGACTTCGGCGTCCCCGGTCTGGTCCTGATGGAGAACGCCGCGTCCGCGGTTATGGCGGAGATGGAGAAATTCTTCGACGGTCTTGAAGGAGTACGGGTCGGCATCATCTGCGGCAAGGGCAATAACGGCGGCGACGGGTTGGCGCTGGCGCGACGGCTCCGTGTCCGGGGCGTCGCGGTGCGCGTGGCGCTGTTTGCGTCCTTTGGGGCGGTGGAGGGAGAAGCGAAGGTCAATCTTTCCATCCTGCGCAAGATGGACGTTGAGCTCGCGCCGAAGGCTTCGACACGCGCCCTTTTGGATATTCTCTCGTGGTCTGACGTCCTTGTTGACGCCCTGCTCGGCGTCGGCCTGTCCTCTCCCCTGAAAGGCGCGTATGCCCGGGCCGTGGACATGATCAACGCGTCAGGCAGGCCGGTTGTCGCCGTGGATGTCCCAACCGGTATTGATGCGGATACGGGAGTTGTCATGGGCACGGCGATCAAAGCGGATCTTACCGTGACCATGGCGCTCCTGAAGCGCGGGCTCGTGCTCTATCCCGGCGCGGAGTATGCGGGTACGGTGCGCATTGCGGATATCGGCATTCCCCGGGAGGTTATCGAAAAAGAAAAGGTGACCATAAGCCTGCTGGACCACGGCGCTGTCCGGGGCGTTCTGAGCAACAGAGTCCCCGATGCGCACAAGGGGGATTTCGGCCATCTCATGGTCATTGCCGGTTCGCCGGGTAAGGCAGGGGCGGCAATCATGGCTGCCGAAGGAGCGCTCAGAACAGGCGCCGGGCTCGTGAGCGTTGCAACGCCGAATAATCTTGTTCCGATTGTCCAGGCCCGGATCGCCGAGGCCATGTGCGTTCCGTCCGCGGAGAGCATCGAGGGGACTTTGGGGTTCGGATCGGAAGAAGAACTACTCAAGGCCATGGGAAAAATGAGCGCCTGCGCGATCGGTCCGGGGCTTTCGACCCACTACGAAACGGTCCAGGCAGTGCGGAACCTTATTCAGCGAACCACGATTCCGCTCGTGATCGATGCGGACGGGTTGAATGCGCTTGTTGGTTTTACCGATATATTGAAAAAAATCAAAGCATCCGTCATCATGACCCCGCATCCTGGTGAGATGGGGAGGCTTCTCGGTATATCATCCGAGGATGTGCAAAAGGACAGGATCGGCATCGCTTCAAAATTCGCGAAGAAGCATAACGTTACCGTCGTGCTCAAAGGCGCGGCCACCGTAGTCGCGACTCCCCGCGGCTGGGTATACATCAACTCTACGGGAAACCCCGGCATGGCGTCAGGCGGAACCGGAGATGTGCTCACGGGCATGATCGGCGGGTTCCTTGCGCAGGGATACGGCGCAAGTCAGGCTGCGTGCCTCGGCGTGTATCTGCACGGACGGGCAGGAGATCTCGCGGCAAAGGAAAAAGGCGAGGCGGGAATGATCGCGGGAGACCTGATCGAAAAGATACCGGAAGCAATAAAAGAAATGATTAGATTAACCACGGATGAACACGGTAAAGATTAACGCGGCTTCGCTTCAGACCGAAGCAAAACCATAATCCTGATGAAAGCATTTATCCGCGGATAGTATGTTGACTTGAGCATTTGCTTTTGGCTTTTCAAAAACTTGACTCAAAATTGATGGTCTCGTAAAAAGTCATTTTTTTACCGCAGAGACGCGGAGGCGCAGAGAAAAGCTCTTTGATTTCAATATGTTCTTCTCGGCGTCTCAGCGCCTCAGCGGTGGATTTTTAGTTTTTACGACTTCATCAAAATTCAAGATGATACGAAGTAAAGAGTTCTAACCGTGTTCATCCGTGGTTAGATTATTTTAATTCGAGGTGATACTATGCTGACCGCAAAAGACATCATGACCAAAGACGTAATAACTGTAAAGCCCGATACCTCCATCGAGGAGCTCTCTTCCCTCCTCGTGGAGAACGAGATCAGCGGCGTGCCGGTGGTTGACGACTCGGGTGCGCTCTACGGCATCGTGACCGAGAACGACCTTATCAGCCGGAACAAACGGCTCCACATCCCCACGGTGGTGAGTTTTCTCGACGCCGCCATCTACCTTGAAAGCTCAAAAAGGTTCGAGCAGGAAGTAAAACGCATGTCCGCGACCAGGGTAGGGGATATCTGTGCGCGAAAGGTGGTTTCGATCTCGGAAGATACCACGCTCATAGACATCGCCACGATCATGACGGAGAAAAAGGTCCATCTGCTGCCGGTGGTCAAGGCGGACAAGATCGTGGGCATCGTGGGCAAGCGTGATATGGTAAAGGCAATCGCCCGGCAGGCGGATTAATGTTCAGCATGATTACGTCAAGCCCGGAACAGACCTGGCGAACGGGACGGATGTTCGGAAAACTGCTCAACGCGGGCGACACGGTCTGCTTGTACGGCGATCTCGGCGCCGGCAAAACGAATTTTACCTATGGAATCGCGCAGGGGCTTGAGGTCCAGGAGCAGTACATAACGAGCCCGACGTACACCTTTGTGAACGAGTACCAGGGGCGCGTACCGCTCTATCATATAGACTTGTACCGTCTCAAAGAGCCCGGCGAGCTTGAGGGTATCGGGTTCGAGGAGTACCTTGAGTCCGACGGCGTGACGGTTATAGAATGGGCTGAACTGGCGGAAGATGAACTGCCTGATGAGTATTTGAGCGTCTATTTCTCCTCTATCGACGAAAAGAGCCGGGAGATCGGTTTCTTTGCGGAGGGGGAGCGGTACGAGAAACTGCTTGACCGTTTGAAACATGAACTGCATACCGATTCAGCGGACATAAAATGAAAACCATCGGCATTATAACCAAGGATATTCCCGCGGCGCGGAAGGCGGCCGGGAAACTGGCGACCTGGCTTGAGGCGCGGGGCAAAAAAGTCATCATCGACAACGAGACCGCGGCGGCCATTCACCTGCCCGGCGCCGACCGGATGTTGATCCCGGCGCGCGTCGAGATGCTCATCGTGCTCGGAGGCGATGGGACGCTCCTGTCCGCGGCAAGGCTCGTCGCCGATGCGCACACTGATGTGCCGATCTTCGGCGTAAACCTCGGGAGCCTTGGATTCATGGCGGAACTCTCCCTTGACGAACTATACGACAACCTCGAAAAGGCGCTTGCGGGCAAGCTCGAGACCGAAGACCGGATGATGCTGACCGCGAGTGTGCTCCGTGAAGGGAAGCGTATTGCGCGGTACCGGGTTCTGAACGATGCGGTGATCAACAAGGGCGCGCTTGCGCGGATGATGGAACTGAAGGTGTCGGTGAACGATGGACACCTGACCACCCTCAGGGCCGACGGACTGATCGTGGCAACGCCCACGGGCTCCACAGCCTACTCTCTCTCCGCGGGAGGACCGATCATTCACCCCACGATCCACTGCTTCGTGCTTACTCCCATCTGTCCGCACACTCTGTCGAACAGGCCGATTGCTTTACCGGATACCGTTGTGGTCACCGTGCGCCTCACCTCGCCGAGCGAGGATGTTTCGCTTACGCTTGACGGGCAGATAGGCTTTTCGCTCGCGCCGAACGATATTGTGGAGATCAAAAAGTCCCGGTCCAGGATGAAACTGATCAAGCATCCCACGAAGAGCTATTATGAGATACTCAGAACTAAATTAAAGTGGGGAAATTAGCATCAAGTATAAAGTACAGGGTACAAAGTACAGAGTACAGAGTGCAGGGTACAGAGTACAGGGTACAGAGTACAAACGGTAAAGGTTATATTTTATGTATGACGTTCAGCGGGAATTTTTGGATATAGTAACGCAGGTCAGGGCGCACCTGGAGTATCAACGGGCGCTGGGGGTGAGTTTCGTTGAAACGACGTCATCGGGAAGTCCATCCAGCGGACTTGTCGCTGTGCGCGAAGAGCTTGGGGACTGCGCGAGATGCAAACTGCACAAGGGCCGGAAGACCCTCGTGTTCGGCGAGGGCAACCCGAATGCGGCGCTCGTGTTCGTGGGCGAGGGGCCGGGGCAGGAAGAAGACGAGCAAGGAAGGCCCTTTGTCGGCGCTGCCGGGCAACTGCTGACGGACATCATCGTTAAGGGAATGAAGCTCAACCGCGAGGACGTCTACATTTGCAATATCGTGAAATGCAGGCCGCCGGACAACCGGAACCCGGAACCGGACGAGATCCTGGCCTGCGAACCTTTTCTCATCAAACAGCTCCGGGCGATCAAGCCAAAAATCATCATCGGCCTGGGCAGCGTCGCTGTCAAGACCCTGCTGAAAACGAAAGAGAGCATCACCTCGCTCCGCGGGAAATGGCGGGCCTATCAGGGTATCCCGCTCATGCCGACATTCCATCCCGCATACCTGCTCAGGAAGCCTGCTGACAAAAAACTCGTGTGGGATGACATACAGAAGGTCATGAAAGAGATGGAGAAGGTGGGAAGGTAAGAAGACGGGAAGGTAAGAAGGTGGGAAGGTAGGAAGGTGGGATGTGGGAAGATGGACAGACTCTGGGCGCCGTGGCGCATGAAATATATATTGAACGCTAAAAAGCAGGCAGGGTGTATTCTGTGCGAAGAGGCAAAGAAGGAAGACGATCGCAAGAATTACATTCTGTATCGCGGTCCGCATTCCTTTGTGATTATGAACCTTTACCCCTATACAAACGGCCATCTTCTTATTGTGCCCAATACTCATGAGTCCGACATCGACAAACTGCCGGAGAAGGAACTTACCGACCTGATGAAGGTCACCCAGGCCTCGGTGAATATCCTGAAGCTGGCCATGCACCCTGAAGCCTTCAATATAGGCATCAATATCGGGAAGTCGGCTGGTGCAGGCATCCCCGAGCATCTGCACATCCAGATAGTCCCTCGCTGGACCGGCGATACAAGCTATTTAACGGTGTTCGATGAGACACGGATCATGCCGGAGCTGCTCGACGGGACGTATGAACGGCTGAGGCCGTATTTTGAGAAACTTCTGACTCCTGGCTCCTGACTCCTGGCTCCTGCATTCAAACCATGACCGA
>JANONA010000056.1:0-2053 GCA_031420575.1 Nitrospirota bacterium
CAAAATTGATTCTGAATACTGATGCGTCCTAAAAAGATGTTCTGAGACCGTGTTCTTTATGGTACTATACCGCCATGTCTGAACAGGATACCATATGCGCCGTCTCAACGCCGCCGGGCGCGGGCGGGATCGGCATCATCCGCATCAGCGGCAGGGAGGCGATTTCGATCGCGCTAAAAGTATTCAGGCCGCGCCGGGACAAGGACCTCATCACGGCGCCTTCACACTCCATCCACTACGGCCACGTTGTTGATCCTGCCTCGGGCGGGATTGTGGACGAAGCGCTGGTGAGCGTGATGCGCGCGCCGGCAACGTACACCCGGGAAAACGTAGTCGAGATAAACTGCCACGGCGGCATGATGCCGCTCTGGCGCACCGTGGGGCTTCTTGTCGCGGCAGGGGCGAGACAGGCGGAGCCGGGCGAGTTCACGAAGCGGGCGTTCCTGTGCGGCAGGATCGACCTTGCCCAGGCCGAGGCGGTCATGGACATCATCCACTCTAAAACCGAGCTCAGCCACCGGGCGGCGAATGAGCTGCTGCTCGGCGGGCTTTCCGGGGAGATCACCGCGCTCCGTGACCGGATGGTATCGCTCATCGCCTCGGTTGAGGCCGGGATCGACTTCCCGGAAGAGGATATCGAGACCGGGACGGGTCAACCGCTCGCGGACGAGGTGGATCGTTTGCTTGCCGATATCGACGGACTGCTTTCGAGTTACACCTACGGAAAAATACTCCGCGACGGGTTCGCGACCGCCATTGTGGGCAAGCCGAATGTCGGCAAGTCATCGCTTTTAAATGCCTTGCTCAGGCAAAACAGGGCGATCGTGACCGATATCCCGGGTACGACGCGGGACGTGCTTGAGGAATATTTGAATATCTCCGGCATTCCACTGAAAATTCTTGACACCGCCGGCATCAGGCATTCCCATGACGTGGTGGAGCGGGAGGGCGTCCGCAGAAGCCTTGCCGCCATCGAGTCCGCGGATATCGTGCTTCTCGTGCTCGATGGTTCCCTGCCGCTCACTGCCGAGGACCAGCGCGTGATGGACGAAGCACGGGGCAAGCGCGTGATTGCGATCATGAACAAATCGGACTTGCCGAGAAAACTCGAACCGCTTATAAAACCGGAGATGCAGGTTTCTCTCTCCTGCCGCACCGGCGAGGGGCTTGAGAATCTGAAGCGCGCAATTTCGGATGAGGTGAAGCAGGGGACGATCAGCTCACGGGAGCATGCCTGGGCCGTGAACCAGCGCCACAAGACCGCGCTCGAACAGACGAAGGAAAGCCTGCGGAAAGCGCTCGAATCGATCAGGGCAAATCTATCGCCGGAGTTCACTGCCGTAGACCTCCGGGACGCGCTCGACAGCCTGGGCCTGATCATCGGCGCCACGTATACGGAAGACATTTTAGAGCGGATCTTCAATGATTTCTGCATCGGGAAATAGAGATACAAATACGAAAAAAATGGACAAAAACGATACGATGACGATTGGCGAGGTGAGCGTGGGGAAGAACGGAGGGAAGAAGTAATGGCGAAGATCCATGTACTGAGTACCGAGCAATCCGGATTCTAAAGCCGTCGAATTCGACGGGTTTGGAAAGTTTGGTTTTAATTCCCCCGAATTCGAGGGTATTAAACTGGTCGAATTCGATCGGTTTGGATTGACCTGTGAGGGATGACAAAATGGATAAAGTGACCGTTCTTGGAGCAGCAATCGCCTATTATCAGAAAAACGAACAGGATTATATTTCGTTGACGGATATGGTTAAAAACTTCGGTGACGATACGATGATTTATAGCTGGATGCGTAATCGCAACACCTTGGAGTTCATAGGAATATGGGAGGAATTGCACAATCCGAATTTTAACAGTAACGAATTCGTAACCTTTAAAAGTCAAGCTGGTTTGAATACGCGAATTCAATCACGAAGTGCAACGCTTGAGGCAGCGACCTCCAATGGAGTTTTATAACCGAGACACTTTCTCGGCCTGTTGTTAAGCAAGTATTCGATCTGAGCTATTTGCTCTTTAGTAATCTTACTGAAGTCAGTT
>JANONA010000057.1:0-2845 GCA_031420575.1 Nitrospirota bacterium
CGCGGAGCTTACGGACAACTACGGACGCACTGCATGGCAGCAGGCGCTTGCACGTGCGGCCTATAAAAAGGATTACGCCGCCGAGCAGTTTCCCCGGGTCCATGAGCTGCTGGCGCCCGGAAGCGTCAGCCTCAAGGCGGAAGACCGTCTGGTAAAGATCGATGCCAGCCAGGGAGAATTTTTATTATATCATCTCTTCTTCTCCGTCTTGCACGACCGATTGCTTTCCTCCAGCTACATCGACTGGGTGGCGCTCACCGCTGTCAAATTGGCGGAAATGGCAGTATCCCTGCCGGATAGCGTAATCCCGGCATATCGCAGAAAGCGGCAGTACCTCTCGTCTCTCCTGTCAAAGAACGAAACCGACAGTACGAATCCTTACGGACGCAAACTTTTCAAGAGGTTCAGGCAGGGGTATTATATCTTGAATCCGAAACTTGCCGTTCTTCGCAAGGATGAGTGGGTGCCTCTGTATCGCTACGCGGGCCTTGACCTTTTGGAGAAATCGGGTCAAGTTGTGGATGAAAAATTCGGGGCGCTGATCGATATGCTTCACTCGTGGGAAAGCGAACCCGATGGAGCGCGGCCCGTGGAGCCGCAATGACTGAGCTTTGCAGGCGCATGCGGGAAAGGCTAACATGCTCTCAGCGCTTTCAGAACATCAAAAGCGTGATATGTCCCGGACGAATATGGTTCGGACCGTTCGGGGAACGGTCCCTGCGCAATGATGTCGTAGGGCGCGTTCCCCGAACGCGCCGCACAACGGAACACGGTGCGGTCCGTTTGGGAAACGGATCCTACGGGAATGGGGTTGGTTCTGCGGTTCGGACCGTTTGGGGAACGGACCCTGCGCAACAATGTCGTAGGGCGCGGACCCCGAAACGCCGAACCTCGGAACATGGTTCGGTCCGTTCGGGGAACGGACCCTACGCAACAATGTCGTAGGGCGCGTTCCCCGAACGCGCCGCACCTATTTGTGATTATGGAGATCATCATGGCGGAAGTTCCTCAACGCAAACCAATGCGTCTCGCAACGTTTGATTATAAAGGGCCTGACAATGTCTACTTCATCACGGTTTGCGCATACGACAAACAACCATTTTTCGCGGATCATGGCGTAGCAACAGTCATAGTGGACGAAATCAAACATCGTCAGGCTCTTGGTGAAATTAAAGCATATTGTCACTGCCTTATGCCGGATCATTTGCATCTTTTGTTATCGTTCGGAATGAAGTACGAGAAAACGTTGCAGAACTGGGTTTCCGCGTTCAAGCGGTTCACGTCGCGTGAAGTGAAGGTCGCTTTCGGCATCAGCCATCTGTGGCAGCGGAATTTCCATGATCATGTGATACGCTGTAGGGACCGTTCCCCGAACGGTCCGAACGAATTGACCGATAAGGCAAAGTATATTTTGAACAATCCCGTGCGGAAGATGATGGTTGCCTCGTGGGAGGAATATCCGTATTGCGGGATGATGGATCAATTGCCGTTATGATGTGTGTTGATTGAAACGGCATGGCGCGGACCGTTCGGGGAACGGTCCCTACGATTATAATAATGGTACTGTAGGGCGCGTTCCCCGAACGCGCCGCACTTCGTTGAGGAGGAACATGACCAGGAAATTGTATGTTATCGGCGTCGGGCCGGGTGATTCTGAACTTATGACGCTGAAAGCCGTCAGAATACTGAAAGAGACGCCGTGTATTTTTGTGCCGAAAGGCCGCGAAGAAGGGTCGAGCCTTGCGTTGTCTATCATGCGTGGGGCAGTCAATCTCGACGGGAAGAAAATCGTGGAACTGCACTTTCCGATGATGAAAACCGCCCCTCACCCTGCCCCTCTCCCGCGGGGGGAGAGGGAAGCATCGCAGGCAGATGATCTCAATGCCAAATGGAATGAAGCCGTTCATGCCATCGTTTCCGTGCTTGAACAAGGGAGTGACGCGGCCTTCATCACCATTGGCGACCCTGGTATTTACAGCACGTTTTTTTATCTTTATGATAAACTGCTTGAGCGCATACCCGCGCTTGCCATCGAGATTATTCCCGGCATCTCTTCCATAAACGCTGCTGCCGCGAGAGCCGGGCTGTATCTGGGGCTCGGCAATGAGCGGATCGCCATTTTGCCGGCAAATTATCTGGACAGCCTTGAGGAGACGCTGGAAAAATTCGATACCGTGGTGCTGATGAAGGTCAGCAAGGTGTTCAATACGGTCAGGGACCTGTTGATCCGGATGAACCTCGCGGCACAGGCGACTTATGTGGTGCGGGCAGGCATGGATGATGAACGGGTGTACAAGGACATTGGTCAGGTGAAAGAGGGCGACCTGAATTATTTCTCTCTTATGATCGTGAGGAAATGATGAAGGCAATGATTTCGTTCGTAGGCGCAGGGCCGGGCGACCCGGAGCTCATCACCGTCAAGGGGAGAAGGATCCTCGATAACGCGGACGTAGTGATCTATGCGGGAAGTCTGGTAAACCCCGCGCTCCTCACGGGCATCAAGGCCGAGATCTTCGACTCCGCGACGATGGATCTTGACAAGATCATTGCGATCATGAAAACGACTGCGGATAGCGGTAAAAAATTGGTGAGGCTCCATACGGGAGACACCTCGTTCTTTAGTGCTATATCGGAGCAGATCGAGCGGCTCCGCGCTTTGAACATTGCCTTTGAGGTCATCCCCGGTGTCTCGTCCGCCATGGCGGGCGCGGCGATCCTGGGCCAGGAACTGACCATTCCCGAGATCAGCCAGACGGTTATCTTTACGAGGATGGAGGGACGGACCCCGGTTCCGGCTCTTGAGCGACTTGGTTCGTTGGCGTCCCATCAAGCGACCATGGCGATC
>JANONA010000058.1:0-5847 GCA_031420575.1 Nitrospirota bacterium
TCCCCTTGTCCTTCGTAGGCGATGTTCAGGAGCGGGACGTTATCGTAGTCTTCGCGCACCCGCTTCAGCACGGCGCCCGCGATCGTGCCGGGCATACAGGTGAAGGGCATCGCATTCACGAGGCCCGAAGCGCCGCGGTTGATGTAGTCAATGGCCTTGCCCACGGACAGCACCGCCTCTCCTTCGAAGGAATGGTGAATGTAGGGTTTGGCCGCGCGCAACGTTTGCTCAATGCTCGGCTCGCGCAGGCTCCGGAGGTTCCCGTTGAACCCGCTCAGGAGCCGGCGTTCGTCGTTGTGCTGCACCCATCCGGTCAGGTAGGCCTTGAGCAATGCCCTCCATGAGCGGTTCATCCTTGCCGACACCCTGGCCGTTGTGTTCAAGTACAGGAGCCACTCGGATATGGGCGAGACCCAGGCCTCTCCACCGAGTTTCTCGATCTGCCTTACCACGTCCTCGTTGCTGAACCGGTTTGAACGAATATAGATCTCGCCTACCACGCCGATCACGGGCTTGTTGCGTTCAGCGATCTGAATGGCGGAGAAGTCCTCATAGACCTCGCGCAGCACCGGCAGGAGATCCGCCCTCTGCTCGACGGCGGCAGCCACCCTCTGAAGCGCGGCTTGGTAGACGCGGTCCGTCTGTCCCTTCTGTTTTTCATAGGGCCGGTTCTCCCAGAGCGCTTTCTGAAGCATGTCCACGGCGAACACCCCGCGCCAGAACATGAGCACAAAGTCCTTATTCAGCACACGGAAGTCGCTATGGACCGACTCGTCCTGCATGGGAGAAACAATCTCCACGCGCTCGAGCCCCAGTTTGTCGAGCACCTGCCGGTGGTAGCGGTTGTACTGGCCGAAACGGCAGGGCCCTCTCCCCGCGGGCATGAAGAAGGCGCTCCTGTCGGGATCGAAACCAGGCCTGCGCGTTGCCTTGATCATGTCGCCGGTGGTAAGGGCAAGGGGGTAGCACTCGCGGCCCGAAGTATGTTCCCTGCCGATGCGCACTGTCTCGTCGTCCGAATCAGGCAGCACCTCGGTGTCCACGCCGCAGGCCCGGAACGCGGCGGCGAGCGCATGCGAGTGGTCGGTCATGGGCGGGAAAAAGACCTTTTTCGCGCGGATCAACCCGTTACGCCTGTTTTTGATGGTAAAGGACTCGCGCGGCCTTTCATTCCCCGCGTTTTTGAGGCTGTCTAAGAACGCTTCGATCCTCGTGATCGCCCCGGCATCGGCGCTGTGCTCGTCGAGCTCAAGCTGAAGAAAGGGCTTGCCTGACATTTCATCAGTGAAGAAGTGCGTGATGAAGGAATCGGGGCCGCACCCGAAGTTCGTAATGTACACCGGGTACAGGCTGGGATGGTCCCTGATGATCCTCGCCGCGGCCATGATCTTCTGCTCCGACCACCAGTACATGCTCTCGAAGCCCCTCAGGTCAGCGCTGTGGAGCGGCAGAAAGTCCATGGGAATGGCCTGCACGCCGAGGTCTCGTATCTTTGCCGGCAGGTTCATGTTCACGCCGGAGTCGCAGGTGTTATAGTTCCGGCCGATGAGCACAAGCGCCTTTTCTCCGGGTTTGATCGCCGAGAGTACGGCGCTGCCGCGCTCCCGAACAGCATGAAGGAATTTTTCCTGCGCCTGTTGGCCGAGCTGCCGGGCCCTCTTGACCGCTGCCCTGCCCTTTCCGAGCGATAGGCCCAGCGCCTGCATGGTCTTGCTGAAATGACGCTCGTCCTGCAAATAAAGCGCTGGTTCTATCGTCTTGACGTTTCCAAAGCGGACAGACGACCTGGCGATATACGGCAAGGCCTGGGCATAGGGACAGGCTTGTGTGGTCCGGGTCCGGGTCTGATCCCCGGCTGCCGGGAACCGGATGAAGCTCGGCATGAAAAGGATGTCCACTTTTTTGTCAATGAGGTCCTGAATATGGCCGAGCGCGACCTTGGCCGGGAAACAAGTCTCGGCCACCGTAGCCTCGAGCGCCCGGTTGATCAGCGCCCGGTTCGTACGTTCCGACAAGAGGACGCGAAAGCCAAGCTCGGCAAAGAAGGTTTGAAAGAACGGCAAAAAATCACTCACGTACAGCATCCGCGGGATGCCGATGGTTGGCGCTTTTTCAGCGGCTTGAGCCGCCGTGGCCGCGGCGGGGAACAGATTGTCCCGCTCCGCGAACAGGTCCGGCATGGCATTGGCGGATGCTGATTTTTTCTTCACATCATATTTCTCGCACCGGCTGCCGTAAAAAAGCGGCTTCTCTTCGCCAAAGACCACCCTGCGGATATCGCAGCGGTTCGCGCACTCCGCGCACTCGAAGGTCGTGACCGTGTAAGCGCGTTTGCTCAGGTCAAAACCCTTGAACGTGCTTTTCCCCGAACGTTCCCGCATGGCAAGAGTGGCCACGCCGATCGCGCCGGTTACTTCGTGATGAGGCGGCACGGTGATGGGCTTGTTCGTGATCGTTTCAAAGGCGGACACAACGGCCTTGTTCGCGGCAACGCCGCCCTGAAAGAAAATGCGGTCCCCTACGCGCTTGCCTGCCACCACTTTATTGAGATAGTTATAGGCAATGGAGTATGCAAGCCCGGCGGTAAGCTCCTCCACGCCCGAGCCGGTGTTCATGGAATGCACCAGGTCGGACTCCATAAACACGGTGCAGCGTTCGCCGAAGCGGCAGGGCGACTCCGACTCAAAAGCCCTGTTCTCGAAGTCATGCTTGATGCGGATGCCGAGCCGCTCCGCCTGCTCTTCAAGGAACGAGCCCGTGCCCGCGGCGCAGGCTTTGTTCATTTCGAAGTCCACCACCGCGCCGTCGCGCAGGCTGATATATTTCGAGTCCTGTCCTCCGATCTCGAAGATGGTATCCACGGTGGGATCGATGGCTGCCGCGGCCGTGGCCTGGGCAGTGATCTCGTTCCTGACCACGTCGGCGCCGATCATATCGCCCGTCAAATACCTGCCCGAACCCGTCGTGCCCGCGCCCAAAATCTTCACCCGCGAACCAACCTCCGCCCCGACCTCGGCGAGCCCCTGTTTCACCGCTTCGATGGGCCTGCCTGCCGTGGGGAGATAGCGCTTGGACAGCACACGCATGTCCTTATCAATGACGACCACATTCGTCGAGACAGACCCCACGTCCACTCCGAGATAGGCCTCAATCAGGCCGTCCCCATCCGGTGTTGCATCCTGGTCCGGGTTCGGCATGATACCACGGGGCCTGACCAGGGGGCTCACGCCGGAATGGGCGGTCTTTTCTCCTGATGCAAGGTGAGTCGCGAGCGCGGACATGCCCCGGTAAGACAGCCCATGATCGGTCCGCTCCATGACCATGAGCGCGGCGCCGATTGCGCCCGAGGTGGCGAAATGCTCAGGCGCCGTCAAATCGGATTCGGACAATTTAAGCACTTCGCGGAAGGCCCTGCGCATGCCGAGGTTCGCGGCCACGCCGCCCAAAAACAAAATCGGCGTTTGGAACTTTTTGCCCTTGCCCACGGTGGCCTTGAAGTTCCTGGCCATGGCAAAACAGAGCCCGGCCACGATATCGTAATCCGGCGTGGCAATCTGCTGGAGGTGGATCATATCGCTCTTGGCGAAGACGCTGCACCGGCCCGCAACACGCGGGGGTGTTTTTGATTTGAGGGCGATAGCGCTGAATTCCTCGATGGTAAGGTGAAGACGAGCGGCCTGCTGGTCGAGGAACGAGCCCGTGCCCGCGGCGCAGGCCGCATTCATGGAAAAGTCCTCGATCTTGCCCCCGGAGGACGCCGAATCGCGGGCAAAGGTGATGAGCTTCGCATCCTCGCCCCCCAGCTCGATAATGGTGCGCGCCTCGGGATGATAGTGACCGGAAAAGGCGGACTGGGCAAGGATCTCGTTGATGAACAAAGCGCCGATGAGCCCGGCAGCCTGCTTGCCGCCGCTACCGGTGATGCCGGCGGACACGATCTTCCGTTCATCGAATTTTGACGAAAGGGCCGTCAGTTCGTTCGCAAGGGAATCGAGCGGGTCTCCCTTGATCCGCGTGCATGTCTCGGAGAGGAGCTCTTTGCCTGCATTGAAAAGCGCGGTCTTGATGGTTATTGAGCCGATATCGATTCCAAGGAAGAGGTTGTTTTGCATAAGCCTTTCTTGTGATCTTTTGGATCCGTGCGTCGTTGTAAAAAAACACCGTCACTCGACAAATCAGGATACTACGCTCAATATTATAGTAAGAACCAGGGTATTAGTCAAGACCGGGAGTGTAAATATCCTATTTTTGGGCAACCCGCGAAGACCGGCAAACTAATCAAAAAAAGTGTGTCTATTTGAAAAAAGTGTTATACTACAATCCAATCAACGCAGCATACTGCGGGCTTTGTAGCATCAGGGAGTTATATGATCTCACCATCCGGTGATATAAAGGACATGACCATCCCCTGGCTCTTTCAGGACCTCCGAAAAGAAAAAGAGACCGGCACCCTCGTTTTTTCGCATGATAAGGAAATAAAAAAGGTCTACTTTAAAAACGGTGACATCCTCTTTGCGTCATCGAATTTGAATGAAGACAGGCTGGGAGAGTTCCTGCTGCGAACGGGGAAGATCACTAAGGCCCAGTTCGACACATCATCGGAATTCGTCATCAGGACGGGCAAGCAACTGGGCGCGGCCCTGTTCGAGATGGGCGCTCTCTCGGCGCAGGAGTTGGTGGCCCAGGTAAAGCTTCAGGTCAGGGAGATCATCCTCAAGGTATTCACCTGGCGCGACGGCCGGTACATTTTTGATAACAGCCCCCTGCCGCTCTCCGAGCTCATACCGCTTCATATCAGCACCGGGGATCTCATCATCAACGGAGTGCGCGAGCTCGAATGGAAGGAAGTCCGGAAATCGCTCCCTTCGATCAAGACCATCCTCCGCCCGTCAATGGACCCATCGCTGCTCTTCCAGAACGCCCACCTCGATCATGACCAGCGGACGGTCTTTTTGCTCATCGACGGCTGCAAGAGTATTCAGGAACTCTGCGTACTCTCGGGAATCGGAGACTTCAACACGCTCAAAGCGATCTACGTCCTGCTGGCGCTCCGAATGGCGGAAACAGGAGAACTGAAGACGGACGAGGATAAAATCGCATACAAGGTCGTTCGCGAAACCGTGACAGCGGGGGAGAAGAAAGAGGAGAAAACCTCCGCGCCGGAGATAACCGTCACCCGGGAGATGATCCGGAACGCTTACGAAAGCCTGGAACGCCAGAACTATTATGAAGTGCTTGAGGTGGACCGCGGCGCCACGCCGCTGGAGCTCAAAAAAGCATACTTCAGTTTGGCAAAACTCTACCATCCGGACCGGCACTTTGAATCCGAGCTGAACGACATGAAAGAACAGCTCGAAGCGCTCTTTTCCCGGATCCACGATGCGTATAAAACGCTGAGCTCCCGGACCGAACGCGACCAATACAACCTCGACCTCGCCAGTGGGGCAAAGAACCGCCAGGCCGGGGAACACGGTCAACCGGAAAAATCAAGCAATCAAAAGGCCGCCGAGACGCATTTTACCGGGGGGATGAAGCAGTTTAACCAGGGGAACTTCTGGGGCGCCGAAAGCGCCTTCGAGTGGGCGATGCGTCTTGACCCCGGGAACGCCGAATACGTGTTTCGACGCGGGCTCACGCTCACGCGCATCCCGCGACGAGGTCACCAGGCGGAAGAGTTTTTCATGGAGGCGCTCAAGATGGCGCCGAAAAATATTGAGTACTCTCTGGAACTCGGGAACTTCTACGCGAGAAGCGGGCTCAAGGCAAAAGCGCTGTCCGTCTTTCAGGACGCATTACTGCATGATCCGAACTCAGAGAAGATCATGGAAGCCATCAAAAAAGCCGGCG
>JANONA010000059.1:0-2214 GCA_031420575.1 Nitrospirota bacterium
ACCGGCTGCAGAGCAAAAGCGACATAAGCAAGCACATCAAACAAGTCGCTCTTTTCCGCATCAATGATCTTTTGCATTTCGGTCATCTGCTCTTTGCCAAAGCCCGCCTCCGCTAATCTCGACAGGAAGGCCTTGCGCGTATCAGGAACGCTCCAGATCCCGCGCAGTTCTTCTTCGTCCTTGAAAAACTCAGGCAACTTGCCAAAGAGCGCTTCCATGAACTGCTGCGCCGACATAGGCGTCCCGTCAGGATGCCAGAAGCTCGTTGCCACCATGTATTGAATGGTGCGTTCCTTTCCGTCGGCGAGTTTAACCTTCGCTTTCTTCTTTGGGGTGTAATCAGGCGATTTTTCTTCGACTTTTATAGGTCCTATAGGACCCATCGGTCCCATAACTCCCATAGGCTTTATTTGCTCAACCGGTTCGCCGTCCCATTCGGGATCGCTGAAATGGTGATACGCCTTCACGAAGTCGTAGATGGTGAAGTAATCCTTGCCGTCGTATAGCCTGGTTCCGCGTCCGATGATCTGTTTGAACTCGATAATCCTGTTAATTGGTCGCATCAGCACAATATTGCGGATATTGCGGGCATCCACGCCGGTGGAAAGCTTCTGTGATGTAGTCAGGATAGTGGGGATGGTCTTTTCGTTGTCCTGGAAGTCGCGCAAGTGCTGCTCACCCAGCAGGCCGTCGTTGGCGGTCACGCGTTGGCAGTAGTTAGGGTCGGTGCTGTTCTTCATCTGGTTGATCAGGTCGCGCACTGCCAGGGCATGAGCCTGATTCGCGCAGAAAACCAGAGTCTTCTCCCGTTGGTCGATCTGCGACATGAAGATCTCGACCCGTTTCTTTTCCCGCTCCTTGATCTCGATGATCTTGTTAAAATCGGGTTCCTCGTACCGCTTGCCGTATTCAATCTCCCCTTCCATGACGCGATCATCAGACGTATAGACATACTCGTCCAGCGTGGTAGAAATCTGCTTTACCCGGAACGGCGTGAGATACCCATCGTTGATACCGTCCTTGAGCGAATAGATATAGACCGGCTCGCCGAAATAGGCATAGGTGTCCACATTGTCCTTGCGCTTGGGCGTGGCAGTCAGGCCGAGCTGCACAGCAGGTTTGAAGTAGGTAAGAATGTCCCGCCAGGTACTCTCGTCATTCGCCCCGCCGCGATGGCACTCGTCGATAACGATGAAGTCAAAGAAGTCAGGAGGATAATCTCCGAAATACGCTTCGGCAGGCTCAGCGACCTCGGCTTCGACAGGCCGGCCCTGAGCGAAGTCGAAGGGCTCAGCGACCACGGCTTCGGCAGGCCGGCCCTGAGCGAAGTCGAAGGGCTCAGCGACCTCGGTTTCGACCGTCTTGCACTTGGATAATGTTTGAAGCAACTCGGTATTTCCAGTGATTAATGCTATTTTCTTTGCTCTGCTCCAACCTTGAACCTGCTTTTCTCTGTTAAACGCCTTGCTTATTCGGTCATATGTTTCGTAATACACTAACTTTACGGGCAAATGCCTCTTGGTGTGCTCAGCGCCTTCCCCATTTTTATGCTGGTCCAATCGTTCTGGTAAATTGACCGTACTTCCAGTGTAAAAACTGCCGTCCGCACATTCCAAAATATACATATAACCATTGCCGCTCTTTATTTCTTTTATTTCTTCAAAACACTCCACTCCCGCGGTGGGTGAGCCTGTGTCTTGTTTGTCAGCGGTGGGTGAGCCTGCCGAACCCCCGCTCATGAAGGTCTGGAAGATGGTGAAGAAGATGCTGCCGTTCTTGGGCACCTTGCCTTTCTTCTTGATCTCATCAGGTGCAATCCGCACCAACGCGTCTTCAGGAAAGGCTGAAAAAGCGTTGTATGCCTGGTCAGCCAGAATGTTGCGGTCAGCGAGAAATAGAATGCGCGGTCGTCGCGTGGGTTCGCCTTTTTTCTTCCAGTCAGTCAGATTCCATCGGCTATGAAACAGCTTCCAGGCTATCTGGAATGCGATAAAGGTCTTGCCCGTGCCGGTTGCCAGTGTCAGCAGGATGCGCTGCCTGTTGTCGGCGATGGCCTCCAGCACCCGTTCGATGGCAATGTCCTGATAGTAGCGCCCCTGGAAGTAGCCGCCCCGATCCTCGAATGGCACAGTGGCGAAGCGGTCACGCCAGGCGTTCTGTTTTGCAAAGGTCAGGTTCCATAGCTCATCAGGAGTTGGGTAGCAGGGTGTTTCC
>JANONA010000060.1:0-4631 GCA_031420575.1 Nitrospirota bacterium
GTGGGCAGCGCCAGGGGAGCATCGCCGTATTTGTCCCTGAAGGCGATATATTCCAGGGCGTCTTTCGGATGCATAAGATACAGGACAAACTCTTCTTCCGTTGCCGCTCTGCCGAGATTGTCCGAAAGTTCCTTGCGCAGCTTGTCGAGGTCGTCCTTTGCCACCGACTCAAGCGGCGAAGTCTCTTTTCGTTCCTTGATCTTCGCGGCCCCTTCTTCGCCAAAGGCGCTCTGGTAGACCCATTCCGCGGGCCAGCCAACAGGCAGCTTTCCATAATTTCCAAGCAGCAGGTTTTTGAAATCGCCGGGCGCATTTTTGAAGAGCGCGAGCAATTCCTCCCGCTCCTCCTGTGTCATGGCCTCCAGGTCCTGCGCCTTGTGCTCGACGAATTTCATCATAAGCGCGATAATGTGCTTGACCCCCGCGTCGCCCCGCTCCTTGGCGTAACGGTTGATGATCCCGCTGCAGGTGACCCAGGTGATCTGGGAACCGGGTGTCACATCAAAATATTTCACGATCCGGTTGTACAGCGACATGAGTTTCAGTACCGCGGGCATCAGATGGAGAAACTCCCCCTTCTGCGCCTGTTCAAAGGAGCTGGGGAATGCTCCGCCCGGCATCTTGTGGAGCGTGACCGTGTGATCTAATCCCTTAAAGGGCGACTCGGCCCATTCGTAATGGCCGATCCATTCGCGCACCTTTTGGACCGCGGCCTCGGCTTCGGGCCTGTTGAGATGCACCGGGATCCCCGATTCCTCAAAGATCGCCTGCACAGCGAGAATAGGTGAATGGCCGTAGAACCTGACTAACGAGTCCTCTTCCACGTCGAAGATTTGCGCCCCCGCCTTTGCGGCGGACAACAGGGCCGGTATGGCAAGCCCGTCGGTGATGTGCCGGTGGTAGCTGATCACCAGCGTGGGGTATTTCTGTTTTATCGCGCTGATCAGACTGCCGATCCGGGAGACATCGCCGACGCCCGCCATGTCTTTTATGCACAGGACGATCTCATCAACACCCGAGCAGAGGTCGACCATGTCCTTCACCACCGTGAGATAGTAGTCGTTCGTGGCCCAGTCCCCCGTGGTGAAGGAGATGGTCGGTTCGAAGAGCCGTCCCCGCTTCATGACGACTTCCGCGACTGTTCGCATATTCCGCACGTCGTTCAGGAACGAAAAGCACCGCCAAACATCGATGTCCACCTTTCCCACGGCGTACTCGATCACGTTTTTCGGATAGGGCCGGTACCCCCAGAGGTTGGTCTCCCGAATCAGGGTCTGGAGCAGCACGTTCGGCATGAGCTCGCGGAGCAGGGCGGTCTCCTCGAACGGGCTCTCTCTCCGGTTCATAATGCCCACGTGCCATCGCGCCCCGCCGTGGCATTCGGCGCTGAAGAGCCCCATCTTTTCGTAATGGGGCGCCAGCGTCTTCAGGTCGTAGATACGGTGGCGGTTCTTAAAGTCCGATTGGCCCGCGTCCCGCATCCCGACCGAGGTGAGGCACACGCCCTTCAGCGAGCGCACGGCCTTGACGAGCTCCTTCGGCGACATCCCGGGCCTGGCAAAAATCGCAGCCGGGATATTCTTGTCTGTCTTTTGACTTCTGACTTCTGTCTTCTGTCCTCTGTCTTCTGCCATCTGTCCCTTCCTCACATCCATTTCTGGGGCCCCAGCGCCGAGATCTCCGCCACGTATCGCGCGATCTTGAGCACTTCGTCTTCACTGTTCTGCTCGCTGAACTTGGAGATAAGCTCATCCATGCGCTCTTCGATGAACTGTGTTGAGAACTCTCCGGATATAAATGACGGATGCCTGATGATGCTGAGCAGCAGCGGTTGCAGGGTTTTCACACCCTCGACCCTGAGGTTTCTGCCGAGCGAGCGGTCCATGACCCGGATTGCGTCCTTCCTGTCCGCGCCCGCGGTCATGAGCAGCATAAACAGTGAATCATAATAGGGGGGGATGTCCCCGCCCTCATACACGCCCGTGGACACGCGCACATTCGGGCCCATGGGGATCTGCAGCCGGGTGATCGGGCCGAAGGACGGGCCGAAGTTCTTGGGATCCTCCGCATTGATACGGACCTCGAGCGCCCACCGGTTCGGACGGATGTCGGACTGCTTGAAGGGCAGCTTCTTGCCCAGAGCCACGTCGATCATGATGCCGACGATGTCCAGGCCGGTGATCAGTTCCGTAATGCCGTGCTCGACCTGCAGCCGTGTGTTGACCTCAAGGAAATAGAACTTCTTGGTCGTAGAGTCGAAGATGAACTCCACCGTACCCGCCGACGTATAGCCGATCTCGCGCATGAGCCGGGTCGCCGTGAAGCATATCTCCTGACGGAGGCCGTCGTCGAGGCTGGGCGAAGGCGCCTCTTCGATTATTTTTTGATTCCGCCGCTGGATCGTGCATTCCCGTTCGTAGAGGTGGATCACATTGCCGTGTTCATCGGCAACGATCTGGACCTCGATATGCCGTCCCCGCTCGATATATTTCTCGACCAGGATGGTATCATCGCCAAAGGACTTTTTTGCCTCGGAGCGCGCGCGCGCCAGGGCCTGAGTCAGGTCTTCGTCATGTTCGACCTTGACCATGCCCTTGCCGCCGCCGCCCGCCGAGGCCTTGATCATGATGGGGTAGGTCACGTCGTCCTTCTTCATCCACGTCTTGATCTGCTCGATGTTCGTGACCGCATTGACGCCCGGGATGGTCGGCACATTGGCCTTCCTGGCAAGCGCCTTAGCCTCGATCTTGTCGCCCATCATCCTGATGACCGAAGGGGACGGCCCGATCCACGTCAGGCCCGCATCGATCACCTTCTGCGCGAAGTCGGCGTTCTCCGCCAGGAATCCCCAGCCCGGATGGATCGCATCGGACTTGCTCCGCAAGGCGGCATGGATCATCTTGTCCATGTTGAGATACGACTCGCTCGGCGGGGCCTCGCCGATGTACACGGCCTCATCAGCCATGAACACATGATGGGCGAGGCGGTCAGGATCGCTGTACACGGCCGTAGTCGGAATGTTCCTGTCCCTGCAGGTGTGCATGACCCGGACCGCGGGAACTCCCCGGTTCGCGATCAGTATCTTATTGATTGTTCTTTTCATTGCCTTCTCCCATACGTTTCGGTAAAAAAAACCTTTACCTGATGAATAGCGCTCCTTTGCTATCCGCATGGTAAAGGTCTTGATTGTCAAGCTTCCCCGGTCAGAAGCGCCGCTTTAGAGCAGGCGCGTTGACGCTCCCTTGCCTCGCATACTCCGGACACTTCCGTATGCGCCGCGCCCTTTAGAGATTGGCTTATATTATTTGAGAAGACCGGTAGTTGTCAAGTTATTATTGCGGAGCAGGGTGTAATATTCGCCGATTGACAAACAAGGACAATAGCGATAATATGGAACCATGTCGAGCGAGAAACAGAAACTCACCATGGTCATGCGCTTGGGCGTGGAGCTCACCGAGGTGAAGGACGTCGATGTGCTCCTGGAGCGGATCCTTCTCGAGGCGAGACAGCTTACGAACGCCGATGCGGGTTCGATCTATATAAAAGAAGTCGGCACGCTGAAGTTCAGCCATACCCAGAACGAGACGCAGCGGAAAAAACTCCCGCCCGGCAGGAAACTGATCTATTCCACCTTCTCCCTCCCCATCAATAACCAGACGATCTCGGGCTACGTGGCGAACACCGGAGAAGCCCTGAACATCCCCGACGCCTACAAGCTCCGCTCCGGTCTGCCCTATTCGTTCAACAAGTCCTACGACGACCTCTCGGGGTACCGGACCCAGTCCATGCTGACGTTCCCGCTCAAGACCAACCGGGGCGATATCATCGGCGTGCTCCAACTGATCAACGCGAAGGACGCGAGGGGAAAGGTCGTCGCGTTCTCGAAAAAGGACGAACCCCTGATCCTGCACTTCGCCAACATGGCCGCGGTTGCCATCGAACGGGCCCAGATGACCCGCGCCATGATCCTGCGGACCATCCGAATGGCGGAGCTACGCGACCCCAAGGAGACGGGCGCCCATGTGAACCGGGTGGCGTCCTATGCCGTGGCGCTCTATGAAGTATGGGCGGGTAAGCGGGGCGTTCCCCAGGAGGCAATCGACAAGAACCGGGACATCCTCCGCATGGCCGCCATGCTCCATGACGTGGGCAAGGTGGCGATTTCCGACGCGATCCTGAAAAAACCGGGGAAACTCGATGACGCGGAACGCGAGGCCATGCAACAGCATACCATCATGGGCGCGCGGCTTTTTTCCGATAAATATTCGGAGTTCGATGAGGCGGCCGCGGTTGTGACGCTCACCCACCATGAGAAGTGGGACGGCACCGGCTATCCGGGGAATGTCAATCCCACTGACGGCAAAACGCTTCCAGGCTATGAGAATAGCGACGGAACACCGCGGCCCAGGAAGGGGGAGGAGATCCCCGTGTTCGGCAGGCTCGTCGCCCTTGCCGACGTGTTCGACGCCCTCGGTTCGCGCAGAGCCTATAAGGAGCGATGGGACGAGGCGCGGGTACTTGAGGAGCTGAAGGCCTGTTCCGGCACGCATTTCGATCCTGAAATGGTCGAGACGTTCTTCTCCTGCATTGAGACGATCCGCAGCATCAACGAGCGGTATCCTGACCATTAG
>JANONA010000061.1:0-5976 GCA_031420575.1 Nitrospirota bacterium
CAGGTTGGCGTACCAGTTGCCAAGACCTGTTGTGAGGACATCAGGAGTCTGAAGCGGAGGGTTCCCAAGTTCCTTCAGGAGCTTTTGGGTACAGTGGAGAATCATGCTTTATATGCATCCCTTTTTATCACTGCCATTGACGTAACTACTCAGGTCGGTCTCGCGCAAAGCCGCAAAGTGCGCAAAGAACTGCAAAAACAAAAGGGGTTATGGTTTTAATTCAAGACTTATAAGCCTCTTGAAAACTCTTCTGTCATCCCCGAAATGTTCTATCGGGGATATGGTTTTCTATAATAAAACACCAGATTCCCGCTTAAACAATGTGGGAATGACAACTTTTTATACTTTCACAAGAGGCTCTTGCAGGCTTTCCTTTGCGCGCTTTGCGGCTTTGCGCGAGACGCCTCGCGTTTTTGACCTGAGCAGTTACCCATTGACAAGGCTGGAATAGTGCCTTGTCTACCTTGACGTTCTGGCAATCGTCTGCCAAGCTTTCATCAGTACACGGAAAAGCATACAGGTACCTTGAGTTTTGAGTGCCAGAGGTAACAAGTTTTATGTAGCCTAACGCAGCCCTCAGTATCCAGTCAGCTATCAGTTGTCAAGAGTTATGCACTAAATGCATCAATGTCCCCAATGTGTCCAATGTGTCCGTTGCCCCTTTCGCCGTCGATCTCCTGTATTTCATGCTACCTCTGATGCTGATCAATCATTAGCATTGTGTCGGGTTTCGCGAGCTCTACCCGACCTACGGACTTTAAGACCTTCCAATTGGTAGGTCGGGTAGAGCGCGGCTTTCCGTCCTTTCCTCAGACCTCTAAGCCCCTCCCGTCTAAAAGCAACCGCGAGCCGTAAAGCTTCTCTCTCGCCGTAAATGTTGACGGCAAACAACTTAGAGCGGAGCAGGTATTTCTCAGGATAGTAACTGCCGACATAATATTTATTTGCGGTGCCGTTTGCTGCTTTCCTGATTTTTAAAAAAACTCCAATTACACCTGTTCGATTCTTGACCGAGAGATTTTTGTGAAATAGTACGGGCTTTTTACGGATGCCCTTATTAGCAAGATCACGTAAAGTGACCTCCCTGAATTTGATTGCCGCTTTGAGTGATTTAGCTTTTGACCCATGAGCAATATCGCTGAATGCTTTTTGAATTTCAGCAAAGCGGATTCTGACCCACCAGCCGTGACTTGACCTGTAATGTAACCGAGTGATGTATTTGTGTTTAGCTTTCATCAAGAGCACCGTGATATGCACTTTAATTAACTTCGGATAGAAGTCAAGGAATTGTATCTTAGACAAGAATGCAATGACTGACGCGACCCTTTTCCCCTCACAATAATTATTGACCTCTTCCCTCAGCAGGTCATTTAGTTTGGGTTACGCATCACAGCCCAACATCTTTTGGATTCTGTTGGGCAAGTTGTGGCATTTTGCCCAACCTACCGGCTACGCAACGGGTGCAACTACATCCCCTTGGTGGACCTAAGTTTGTTGGAGTGCGCGCCGCGTATTAACGTCCCCAAAGTTCTTCCCTCTATCGCTCTCTATCGACTCACCGGGAACTATTTTGCATAATGTCTGAGCAGTTCAATCACTTTCGGGGATTTTGCACACAAAGCAGTTTCAAAATTGTTTGCATGAACGATATCCGTGAATTCCTCTTTCTGCTTTGGCGTCAAAGACCCATATAGTTCTTTCCAATGTGTCGCGCCGTTATTCTTATGTTTGTCTCGGTAGATAATATATTTATCAGGCAGTATAAGCAGTTTTTTAAACTCAGCCACATTCTTTCCGAAAGCGGCTTCAAAAAACTTGCGTTTCGGACTGACCACGCCATGCGTTGCATTCAGAATACATTGAATGCCGCGTAAATACCGTTGGTTCCAATGTTTCCCCACATACTTTCTATCGTGGTTCTTGATCGGAATATATTTCATGGGAAACGAAAAGATTTGAGTCTCCAATCTTTCATTAAGCTCAATATTGATCTGCAACCGTTCGTAAAAATCTTCGGGAGTATCGTCATAATTGAAAAGAATATAGTTTGACAAATATTTTAATCCAAATTCCGCTGCCAGTTCAACCTTTTCGATATACTTCTTTTTTAACCCAACATGGTCAAATGCGATCCGCAAAGGCTTGATCGGAAGTTCCGCCAGCCTTTTCATTTTGTCTCGTGTAATCAATCTAAGGTCAATGCCCTGGTTGAAGTCCACATGTCGTAAACTAAGACCCAGTTTTGCGCCCTTGCTAAATCTCGCCTCCTGAATTTCATCAATTATTTGATCAAATTTGGGCGAAGCGAGAACATTATTGTCCATCAACAGCAGGTCTTTCTTTTCGCCATATTTTTTACTGACTTCCTCAATTTGTCGTTTTAATGGTATATAGTCCACATATTCCGGCTCTAATGTTGGAACTGCGCAGAAGGGACATGCCCTCACACATCCCCTGGTCATATAGGTAAAATAAGCATTGCTTGCCGGATATTGATAGTCGATTGTATCTAATATGCTATAATCCGGAACGATGCGGTCTATCGTTTTATCATAAGGCAACCTCAATTTCCCTTTTTCATTCAACAATCCTTTTCCGACCTTGAATCCTGTTTCTTCTTCTATTTCCTCGCCCATAATGGTTGCCATGGGGCCACCAATAAAAAGATCGAGGGGATATTTCACGCTGAACTCATAGTATTTAATGGTCTTTATAGTTTCCGACCAATAGAAACTGAAGAGCGTTGTCACATATATCCTGTCCCATGTCTGCGCAGCGATGTTCTTTTCGCAGCCTTTCACAAAGCGAATCTCATCTCCACGCTCCCGGTGAAACGCGGCGATCTTCATTAACCCGAGCGGAGGATATTTATTTCTATATAAGCACCTAACCTTTTACAACATAGGGTTCACAAATGCCTATTCAGCGACAATCTCTCTTCTAAGCCATTGGGGTAGATAAAAGAAATGGGGTCTTCTCTTTTGAAAGTCGGATTTGTTTTATGCATGATCCGGTGATGATTAGGACAGAGGACAATGATATTGACGGCATCATTATTGAGTGACCTTACAAAATAATCGATATGATGCGCTTCGACTATCAGGCATTTATATTTATCCGCAAAGTTATTACCGCATACCTGGCATTTGTGATTATAAAACAGTTTTAGGCTTTCACCGATCGACCTGTCCAGCCTGCGAATTTTCATCAGCTGTTCTTTCGTTTCGATTCTGGCGGATTCATCGAACTGCTTATAGTTAGTTTGGTATTCAAATTCCTCCTCGCTGACGCCGGAGATCGAATCCTTGATTTGCACTGATTCCGATAATGTAATATGGTCGAAATAGAAAGCATCCTCAACCGGCGTGGTATACATGACAAGATACTCTTTGTTTGCATCAGGCAATCGAACGCCTTTTTTATCTGATGTCCTGAGTCCCTTCAAGTATTCAAAGCTGAACTTGAATATTTTCCGGAGCTTGATCGCAAAGGGATGTTGTGGTGTATACCGAATCTGAAGAATATCTGCATGGCCAGGGTATTTCCGCTCATCAAAAGACTGGCTTGTAAACTTTACATTATAGGTATCCCCGTTCAATAACGCTTTGATATCCCGCTTTTCTCCTCGCCGCAAGTAATTTTTCATTCGGTCTTTGAATACGACCTGAATTGAAACGGGGATTGAAAACCCTTCCTGCAAAACCGACCAGTCAACTTCTTTTTTATAAATATAAAATTGTTCTTCCATTGTTATGCAGCCTGAAAGTTATCGTCGATCAACGCCTGCCGCGACTGTTCATCTTTCAAGACCTGAGGAAGTTTCCGAATCTCTTCACCTCGCCGGAATTTTCCATCGCCTACCCAGTCACAAAACTCCAGCAAGGAAAGTTTGCCCTCTTTGACGAAACGTTTCAGGTCTTTATTCTTTCTGAATTCCACGAAGTAACTGAATTTGAGTCTTTCTGAGGGCTTGTTGTGTTTCGGAAGATATTGTTCCTCCATATCCATGTAGGCCTGAATATTATTTCTGATGTCTCCCGCCTTGAGCTTTGTTAATTGCTCAAGACGCTTTAAAGAATAATCTTCATGCGTGTGAAGACGGTATAACTCTCTTGCCTTCTCATAAGCATCCCAGGGCGTTGGGCCGAAAAGATGCTTCTCCAATCGAATAAAATTGATTACGTTTCGATCTATCTTATGCGGCATCACATAAGCGTCAATTGATTTCCACTTACTGTCATTTATATATTTCTCTGAGAGCTCTTCGTATATGAACGACCTGGTATTTCCTTCAATGACAACAAAATGATCCTTCTGAGGCGCGACCCAGATAGGATCATAAATTCCACCATTGCGCTCAATATGCTCTTTCAGTTTTTCGTACTGATCATTACCCTCGGCAAGGGCAAACTTGATCTTTTCCTGGGTAACGTTATCGTTCAGGCGGGTATCGAGAAAGTACTGAATGCGGGGATTCTCAATATCGAGGATGAGTTGTTGTAAAGGGATCTTTGTTCGTGTTATCTCTGTTGAAATACCATCAAGATTGACAGTTATCTTCTCCATAGGCCCCCTTAATACATTGTATTTCGACAGATTTTATCAATAGTGTCCCAACATTGATTAAAATGGGCAATTCAAGACGAATAACCTGTTGATTTTATTCAGCCCCACATTTTCAAAAAATTCCAAATCGAAAAGTAGTCAATGAACAATTCGGACCGCAATTATCAACTACTTTTATGATACTCGATGCATAACGTTGGGACACTAGCGTTGCGTTGGGACACTATTGAGATTTTATACGAAACGACAAATTTATGCAATTCTTTATTACAAACCACAAAAAGCATTAATCGGTCTTGGGAATAACCGAAATTATTTTTGAAAGCATGCACCAGCAGAGACTGAGACACAAACAAGAACAAACTTCGGGACGTAGTTACTTACGTTGCATAACTGTCATCTTCCTTGCTTACGCTTAGTTTTAGAGGTCGGTTGTAGCAGCGAGTTCTTGCCAAGATGGACGGGGGGACTTGGGGACGTTGCTGCAATTAGTGCATTGAACATTCAGCTGCCATCTTCAAGATTAGACTTTGAATCGAGCTCGCGAAGGATTTCGCGCGCCCACGGATTGATGTCGCCGTACTGCCTGATTAGCTTTCCTTCACTCACGCGAAATAAAAGCCGTGCCGGCGCGTTGTCAATCGAATTATCGTAAATATAGGCGCGGTCGGATATGCGGGCCGTGACCGAGCAGTTCGCCAATGATCGGGTATAGCGGGAGATGATCTTGCTGATGGGAACGTCGTGTCCTCCTTCCATGACGCGCAGCGCGACGCGTTTGGCGTTGATGGAAGGATTGTCCGTGCCGATGAAGAACAGACGAACGAAAAAGCCCGCCTGCTTCGCCTTTTGAATGAAAGCGATCTTGTCCGGCATCGACAGCACGGTCTCGAAGGCCAGGCTGCGACCCTCCCGCACACATGCTTCGCGCACTTCTGCGGCTCGGGTGGCTGCCTTTCCAATGGCCTCCGGCGCATTCCAGTCGCCGAATTCGTCGCGGGCAATGTAGTCGGGATTTACGTATTCGCAGCCGCCCATCCACTCATGGCGGAGCAGTTGCTCGGTAATCGAGGTCTTGCCGGCGCCGTTCGGGCCGGCGACGACAATCAGGCGCGGTTTGAGCAGCTCGCTCATGCTGTAGCCCCGGAATGATTGACGGCGACAATTTCTTCGCGCAGCAGCCGCATCAGATCCTGGCGCGCCTGCTCGGCCCGCCGGTTCGCCTCGGCCGCGACCAAATTCATTAAGGTTTCCAACTGTTCATCCGTCGGTTCGTGCTGAATGTCGTTCAGATCAAAATGGTCTCTTTGCATGGCGCAATCCTCCAACTTTGGGAACGTAGTGGCCCGGATGAACTTACCATTTAACGCCGTCTCCGAGACATTGCTTCCTGCGTTGCTTCGAGTGCAG
>JANONA010000062.1:0-1910 GCA_031420575.1 Nitrospirota bacterium
CGATGAAATATCCCGCGTCGGCGGAAAGGCCGTCTCATACCGCGCAAACGCGGGAAAAGCCGATGAAGTTGATTCGATGATAAGCGACACGGTAAGGCGCTGGGGCAGGGTGGATGTCCTGGTGAATAACGCCGGGATTACAAAAGACGGTCTTCTTCTTCGCATGACGGAACAGGACTGGGACGAGGTAATCAACACCAATCTCACCGGGTCATTCCACTGCATCCGCGCCGCGGCAAAGATCATGACCAAACAGCTCCAGGGCCATATCATCAATGTCTCATCCATCGTCGGAATGCAGGGAAGGGAAGGTCAGGCAAATTACGCGGCGTCAAAGGCGGGGCTTATCGGTTTGACCAAAACATGCGCAAGGGAACTCGGCTGTTTTAATATCAGGGTGAACGCCGTATTGCCGGGTTATTTGCCGACTGACATGGGCGCTCGGATATCGGACGTTATTCATGACCGGATACTCGCGGAAAATACTCTCGGCAGAGCTTCTGATCCCCGCGAAGTCGCCGAATTCATTTATCACCTCTCCCTGATGAGCGCCGTATCAGGGCAGGTGTTCAATCTTGACAGCAGGGTGCTGTAGGAAAGGAAAACGATGACATCAGGAATCTTTATTACCGGAACCGACACCGGCGTCGGCAAGACCTATGTGGCCGCCGGCATTGCGGCTGCGCTCAGACGCCGTGGGAACGATGTAGGGGTGATGAAACCAGCGGAAACCGGGTGCGTCATGCGCGGCGGCCGATTGGTCCCCCGGGATGCCCTCCGGCTCATGAAGGCAGCCGGCGTGCGAGACGCGCTCGAACTCGTGAACCCCTACCGGTTCCGGAAGCCGCTCGCTCCAATGGCAGCCGCCGGGCTCGACGGGAAAAAGATCAACCTGAACAGGATCATCAACGCATACCAAACTCTTTCCCGCAGACATGACTTCATGATCGTGGAAGGGGCAGGGGGCATCATGGTTCCGCTGACCGGACACTACTCCTATCTCGACCTTGCCAAAGCGCTGAGGCTTCCTGTCCTGATTATAGCAAGACCAGGTCTCGGAACCATCAACCATACTCTGCTTACCGTTGCCGCTCTCAGACAGCGCACGATCGCGATTGCCGGTATCGTGATAAATTATACCGAGGATAAAAAACCGGGATTAGCGGAGAAAACGAATCCAACGGCGATAGAGGAACTCTCCGGCATAAGAATAGCGGGAATCATATCCCATGGCTCCAGCGCCTTTGACGGTTTGCTTGATGGACTTGCAAAATAAAAGCCCTCTGCGGTAGCGCAGAGGGCTTAGATGAGCCGTTCAAACGTGTTATCTGTAGCCACCGGCTGCCGGTTTTGCAGCCGGCTTTTTCTCGCCGATACTCTTAATGTACAGAACGAGAGATTGCATCTCTACCGATTTTGCATCCAAAGCCTTACCCTTGAGCAGCTTGGTAATGCACATGTTGATGGTATTCGCCAAGTCGGCCTTAGTCCCCGCCTTTTCCATCCCCTTACCGTCAGCGTGACAGGCATTGCAGGTTTTTCCTGAAGTGCCGAGCTTCGAATCATTGAACAGCGCCTTGCCCTTGTCTACCGATGCTTCATGCTGAGCGGCAAGCGCAACGCCGACCCCCATAACCGTGATAAGAACCAGAAGAAGAACAATTTTTACACCTTTCATGACGTATACCTCCCTTTTTTATTATACTCATTACTGCTAAGTATGAATCATAGCAATTACCGGTCAGGTTTGTCAAGTTTTTTCGTAACTGCTCAGGTCAGTTACTTCGCTTCGTCGCAAGGAGCGCAGGGAATATCGATTTTCCCGTCATCATCAGCGGTCGCGGCGCTTTCGCTTCGCCCGCGCCGTCCGGATGTTCTGATAACCGACACGGGAAAGGGCAATCGCGCTC
>JANONA010000063.1:0-2970 GCA_031420575.1 Nitrospirota bacterium
TCGGCATGGTGAAGTCGGGCAGGTTCGATGTGGCGGAGCTCGACCTCAAGAACGTTATCGCCATGACGCCGCAAAAGGTCCATAAGGTCATCATCGAGACCGGATGCCTGACGCCTGACGAGCTCGCCCGCGTCTGCCGGAGCGCGGTGAAAGCCGGCGCTGAATTCATCAAGACCTCGACGGGATATGGCCCGCGCGGCGCAACGGTGGAGGATCTTCGGCTTATCCGCCAGGCAATCGGCGCCTCATGCCGGATCAAGGCATCGGGCGGGATCAAGGACCTTGCAGCCGTGACGTTGATGATCGAGGCGGGCGCCGAGCGTGTCGGGACGAGTTCGGGTAGCGCGATCATGGAAGAATATCTGAAAAGCGGGTAGACGGCGTCATCGACGGCGACTTTGACGTGACCGTGCTTACAACGGGGGTTGATATTGACAAATAGAGATCCTTACGTTATATTAACTTGGTAAGGAGGAGCGAAATGAGATCGGTGATAACGTCCAAGTATCAGACCACGATACCAAAAGAGGTGCGGGATACGCTGAAGCTTTCCGTCCACGACGCGGTTGAATGGCGAATAAACGGAAACGTCGCCGTTGTGTATCCCACGCAGCGGGCCTTCCTGTCGCGCAGGGGAGCCGTTAAGACCGGCACGGGCGATATTGCCGCCGACATTGCAAAAGCCCGGCTTGTACGCTCGGGGCGGCGGTGAAGCAGTACGTCATAGATACGAATGCGCTGCTGTCGTTCGTGACGGACCGCAATACCGCGCAGCAGGCGGTTATGACCGGTGTCTTCGAGCAGGTTGCGGCGGCGCAGGCGACCATGCTGTGCCCTCAAAATGTCATAGCCGAATTCGTATATGTGATGGAGACGGTATATTATCAGCCGAAGCCGTCTATCAGATCGATAGCAGCGGACTTTATCGCGATGCCGGGCGTCACGATCGTCGATAAAACTGATTTCGACGCGGTATTCTCTCTCTGGCCCGAAACCTTTGAAGATTTTGGAGATGCCGTCATTGCCACCTGCGCCCGGTCCGCAAAGAGGGCCTCCGTCATTACCTTCGACCGCCGGTTTATGCGCAAACTGGCGTCCTGCGGTATTCCGTTCATGGACAGTAACTCCCGTTAACAAATTCTATTTTTGCACGATCACAACACTTCAATGTGCATCGCTATTGTCGAAGACAAATAGGTTTGAGTCGGCAGTCGGTAGGGGGCTTTATCATGACGATTGGGGTGCGGACACCGGGATTGTATTCGGGAATCAAGTCGGCAGAGAATAAAAAGTAATGTCGGGTTTCGCTACGCTCTACCCGACCTACTATTGCAACAATTTAATTACGAAACATCACGAAGTGGCGCGGACCGTTCGGGGTACGGTCCCTACGGGATATTATTTAGGTCGTTGGGCGCGTTTCCCAAACGCGCCGAACCGCTAAGGTATGTTTCGTTTTTAACGTGTCGCGATAGTAGTTACTTTTTGCGCGTCCTTTCAAAAAAGCGGTCCTGTCAGAATTCTCCGCGCACCGAAAAACCATGATAATGGCGATACCCGTATTTCAGCGTAATGATACTGCCTTCGTAGCCCAGGGAAAACCTTTTCCCCGCGCCCTCGCGCGGACCAACGGCGAGGCCCCATCCGGCCCCGTATTTCGGCTCGCCGTAATAGGATATCGTCCGCTCCCCATCCGGCAGAACATATTCATTAGCGCCCCAGCCAAGCCTGTGGTTGTCGAACCGGGTATGCGAGTAATGCGCGCCATCGATCCGCCAGGAAATGCCGACCCCGTGGGCGCTCAGACGGCCCTCTGCCCGCGCGCAGGGTCCCGTTGAGTTCATACTCGAGAAGCTGTTGACAAGGGACTGTCTGCGGAAACCCGCAAGGAGCGAAAACCCGTTTCCCGAGCTCCGCCACCCGGCCATCAGTTCCTCCACGCTCCTTCGCTCCGCGACATCGGTCTGGGTAAGTAAAGGACCGTTCAGTTGCTGCCTGCTGAAAATCTGATTGATCGTCTGGCTCGTGATGCCGAAGTACGTCATTACATAGTCCTCCACCCGGTAGCCGCCGAGCACGATCCACGGACCGGGCATGTAACGGATGGTAAGCCCGGCGCCGGTGTAGGTGCGGGCATACTGGGTGAATTCGTAGACATACCCGGCGGACAGTTGTGGCTCGACGGACCAGGCAGGTCCTGGAGCCTCTTCATCCGCAAGAGCTGCGCCCGGCAGGAGAAGGACGATAACAATAAGCAGCGCTGTAGCCTTCAACGTCATTTCACTCACCCATTGTGAAAAGCAGTGCGCTGGATGCGCTTTCCATCCTAACACCGTAAGGTATTATTTGGTTCTTTCTCATTTTGTGTTGGTAATTACTTCCCCTCCCTTGAGGGGAGGGGCTTGAGGGGAGGGTGTCCTATGAAGCCTTTCCCTTATTGCTTCAAGAACTCCGCTTGTATTCGTCAAAACCTCATTATCCCAAAAACGCACAACAGTATAGCCCTCTTTTTCAAGCCAGGCATCTCTTTGCCTGTCTTTCAAGATTTCGTCCGGCAAAGCATGCTGACCGCCATCCAATTCAATAATTAGCGTTCTTTCAAGGCAAACAAAGTCGGTGATATACCGTCCAATAGGGTGCTGACGTCTAAACTTTATGCCTTCAAAACGGTCTGCCCGTAAACGGCTCCATATATAGCCGCTCCACGTCCGTTGATCTTTTCCTGAGACCTTTTGCAAGGTACGTTAATCCTTTTGCCATTGATTTAATCACCCTCCCCTTAGTCCCCTCCCCTCAAGGGAGGGGAAACATGGAATAAAGTCTCACCCCGGTACTGTCAAAAGTTTTATGAAAACCGAAGAGGCCAGTATGAAACCACAGAGGGCGCGGAGGAATCCTGTGGGGCAAGCTGAATGCGCAGAGCTTGTTTTTTCAACAACATACTCTGTGTCCTCGTGGTTGATGGGCCAA
>JANONA010000064.1:0-2602 GCA_031420575.1 Nitrospirota bacterium
TGACAAGTGGAGCGATGTGGAGCTTGGGCAGCGAGCAGGCGCGCACTCGATTCTGGTGCAATCCGGATTTGCTCCTGACGATCCGGGAAATGTAAGGCCTGAGAACCTCAGGGAACCGGATTTTGTCGCCCATACCATCACCGAAGCCGCTGAGTGGATCGTCCGGCGGACTTCCGAAGAGAATCAATGAAATTGAAGGCGCGGAAAATATTAGTGATGCGATACCGTTTCATCGGCGATACGGTCCTGACCGTGCCGTTTCTCAGGAACCTGCGTCGCGCGGAACCAAAGGCTTTCATTGCCTGGATGGTAGCGCCCGGGTCTTCGGACGTTGTGCAAGGTATCCCCTATGTTGATGAAATGATCGCGTGGGATCCGGTGACCATCCATGCCGACAGCAAGGGCGCCCACCGTAGCTTCTCGGCGAAATTCACCTTTATCCGGGATCTTCGCCGCCGTCGTTTTGATAAAGTTTATATACTCAAGCGTTCTCTCTCGAGCGCCGTCATTGCATGGCTGAGCGGCGCGCCGAAGAGAATTGGCTTTGATACCGAAGGACGGGGAATCCTGTTAACGACAAGAGTTCCCTATCGCCAGGACCGGCACGAGGTGGAAAACTTCCTCGATGTTTTGAAGGCTGATGGAGTGCCCGTTGAAGATGATTTCCTGGAGCTTTGGACATGCCCTGGAGAAGAGGAACGTGCGGCGCTTCTCCTGGCTGCCGCCGGTGTTGCGCCATCAACACCGATAGCGTTGATCCATCCGTTTTCCGCGGTGACGCAGCGTGGCTGGCCTTTGGAAAACTTCGCCGAACTTGCCGAACGGATCAGCGGGGAAACGAGGTTCCGTCCTGTTGTTGTCGGCGGCCGTGGCGATATCGAGACCTTCAATACCGTGAGACATTTGTTCGGAGAGGCGATCGTGGACCTTGTCGGCAAGTGTGCTTTGCGCGAGACGATTGCTTTATTAAAACGTTCCGCTCTTTTTGTCGGCAACGACAGCGGCATTATGCATCTTGCGGCTGCCGCGGGCACACCCCTCGTAGCGCTTTTTGGACCGCAGTCTCCTGTTAAATTCGGCCCGTGGAGCGATCATGCAAAGGTCATTTACCGGAAGATGGCATGCTCCCCATGTCGGCAAAAATTTTTCTCGGAATGCGCCCCATCCCCACGTATGAGGCCCGCGTGCATGGAGGCCATCTCCGTTGATGAGGTTTTTCAGGAAAGCCTGGACATATCCGCGTTGTCGGCAAAACAGTGTCTGTGAAATCCGATCGTAGAGCTTTTCAACAGGGAGTCGATCTCTTCCAGGGAACCATATGAGTGATATGACCGCTAAACTCTCGGTAACGATAATTACGCTGAACGAAGAGGCCAATATCCGGCGCACGCTGGAGAGCGTGCAGTGGGCCGACGAGATCATTGTGCTCGATTCAGGCAGTGCGGACAGTACCGTGAGCATATGCCGTGAATTCACCAATAAGGTATTCCACCAGGACTGGCTGGGCTACGGGAAGCAGAAGAACGCCGCCATCGACAAGGCGACCGGCGACTGGGTTCTGAGCCTCGATGCCGATGAACCGGTCGAGCCGGAACTTGCCGCCGAGATAAGAACGATCATAGCATCCCCTGATCCAAACGATGGCTATCGGATCCCGCGGAAGACCTTCTTTCTCGGCAAATGGATCAAGCACGGAGGCTGGTATCCGGATTATAACCTCAGACTGTTCCAGAAGGGCAGAGGTTGGTTCGAAGAGCGTGCCGTGCATGAATCGATCACGGTCCCGGGTGCGGTGGGGCGAACACGCCATGCGCTCCTGCACTATGCTTATTCCGATCTTGCCTCGTATATGTCCTCGATCAACAAATATTCTTCTCTTGCGGTTACCGTCATGGGAGAGCAGGGGATCAGCGGATTCAAAGCGGGGTTTATAAACATCCTGTTCCGACCCGTCTTTACCTTCATGCTCAAATATCTATTCCGGCTTGGATGGCTCGATGGAAAGCACGGTTTGGTGTTAAATCTGTTCCATTCCTATTATGTGTTCGCCAAGTATGCCAAAGCGTGGGAATATAAAACCATGGGGAAGGGGCCGGCAGCACAGGACAGGAAAAACGATCGAGGGACAGAATGAAGATTCTTTTTGTCAATAACTTTAGAGGCAGAGGCGGGGGAGAAGAATTTCTTCGCGATCTTCTTCCCGGGCTCGCCTCAAAAGGCGCGGAGGTAGGCCTTGTCTGCCGTCCGAACACTCCACTCGTGGACATGTTCAGCAAGAGCGAAATATCGCTATACCCGATCAACAGGTCGGGCGTGCATGGTATCAGCGCGGTATTCAAGACCGCGAAAGTCATTCGTGAAGGAAGATACGAAATCGTCAACATCCAGCGCAGTCACGATATCATACAGGGGTGGCTTGCGGCCGCGCTCTCCGGAAGAAAGCCGGCGCTCATGTATACGTCCCAGGTGCCTGAGTTCATCAGATCACGGTTCCTGCTCAGTCGCATGCGCAAGATTGTTACGATTTCGCGGTATATCCGTGACAAGATCGTATCTTTTTTCCCGAGAATCTCACCGAAAGTAAGTATCATCCACTACGGCA